>JABGPV010000300.1 GCA_018644785.1 Deltaproteobacteria bacterium
CGGTAAAATCTTTGAACCGCTTTAAGTCCACGGGCAGGTCGGGGTCAGACGGATAACGATCCATCCCAACAGTCGGTCTGATAACCTTTTTGCCGGCCCAGCGCTGAACCATTTCCAACAACCCTTTGGGCTTCACCGGTTTGGAAATGTAGTCATCCATGCCGGCTGCGATACACTTTTCCCGATCGCCCTTCATGGCGTTTGCCGTCATGGCGATGACCGGCAGTTCCCGGTACTCCGGCGCCATTTTCCTGATTTCGGCGGTGGCCTCATACCCATCCATCTCAGGCATCTGCATATCCATCAACACCAGGTCATAGGATGCATTTTTGAGTGCTGCCAGCGCCTCGATGCCATTATTGGCCACATCGACCCGGTGCCCGGCTTTTTCAAGTATTCGTAGTGCCACCTTCTGGTTCACCAGATTATCTTCCGCCACAAGCAACCGGGCCTTTCCCACAGCATCCTCTCCCAGGCTGTGCCGGGTAATGATCCCTGCACCGCGGTCCTTCTGTTCGGAGCGGTCCTCTGTATCAGGGTCTACAAGGGTTTCAGCCAGGGCATCTAAAAGCTGGGATTGACGGACCGGTTTGGTCAGATACGCTGCACAACCCAATTCCTTAAATCGACGCGCATCGCCTCGCTCTCCCACGGAAGTCAGGACTAATATACGGGTATTATCCATAGGGGGTTCGGAACGGACAGCGCGGATCACATCTTCGCCATCCATTTCAGGCATCTGAAGGTCCAGTAAAATGGCATCGAAGGGGGGCTCCTCTGCAATTCTCCGGTTCAACAATTCGAGCCCTTCCCTGCCGCTCTCAACCTCTTCCGGAAAACAGCCAAAAGATACAAGCGTTTTGTTCAGGATGGTGCGATTGGTGGCGTTATCGTCCACAATCAGAATGTGACTTCCCCTCACGCTTTGACGGGTTTTCATGGGAAGTTCTTGACGCTTGTCCTGTTTCCCGAAAGGTAGGGTAAACCAGAAAGTACTCCCTTTCCCCTCCTCGCTCTCCAGACCTATCTCCCCCCCCATCAATTCCACCAGCCGCTTTGAAATACTCAAACCCAGACCGGTGCCCCCGAACCGGCGCGTGGTACTCCCATCCACCTGGGAAAAACTGCCGAAAACAGCCGCCTGTCGATCTTGTGGAATACCGATGCCGGTGTCGGATACGGCGAATCGAATCAAGACCCGGTTACCCTCGTCCCGCACCATCGCCGCATGGATATCCACATTACCCTTGTTCGTAAATTTGATGGCGTTTCCGGACAGGTTCACCAGGACCTGCCGGAGCCGTTCAGGATCACCCAGCAGCCCGACTTCACAATAGGGGTCCACAAAACATGTAAATTCAACGCGTTTGGCCTGGGCATTGGGTGCCATTATTTCGCCCACTCCTTCAACCACATACCGAAGGTCAAATCCGATTTCCTCGAATTCCAGTTTCCCGGACTCTATCTTTGAAAAATCAAGGATATCGTTGATGAGAGAGAGCAGACCGTTTGCCGCACTTTTAACGGTCTCGGCATAATCCCGCTGCTCAGAGTCCAAATCAGTCTCCAGCAAGAGATCGGTCATACCGATAACACCATTCATGGGGGTTCGAATCTCATGGCTCATATTCGCCAGAAACTGACCCTTGGCCGTACTGGCGGCCTCGGCGTCCCGCCGGGCCTTGACCAGTTCGGTCACATTGATAACATTGAGCAGAACCCCGTCATAACAGTTTTCCCGGTATATGGGTTGAACCCGAAAGATGGTTTCAGCATCACCAATGGCCCTTTGGATCACAACGGGTTTTGATTTGGAATTTTGACGGAATTCTTCAATATACCCCATTACCGTGTCCAGAATTTTCCCCGAATGAATATCCTCAAGCCTTTTTCCAAGAATGTTTTCTTTTAAATTCCCCACAAACGAACAGAAATAATCATTGACCTCGGCGATCCGATTACTCCCATCGGCAAAAACGACGCCCTCTTCCATACCGGAGATCATTGAAGAGAGCTTGGCGGTTTCATGTTTAGCGGCTTCTTCCGCCTCCTTGAGGGGCGAAATATCCACAAAACTTCCCAGCAAATGCTTTCGACCCATGAACTCAATGAAGAGCTCTGTTTTAAGGATGGGCAGGCTTTTCCCTTCGGAGGTCAGCAACACCCGCTCGGAACTGTCAATAATGTGCCCCAAATCGGTAATGGGGCACTCTCCCTCATGGGCCGGGCAGATAAACTGGTGGCAGACGTGACCGACAATTTTCTTTTTCGGCAGGCCGATCATTTTTTCGGCAGCCCCATTTAAATCGATGATTATATGGGTTTCCGCATCAATGAGCACAATGCCGGCCTGGACGGATTCAAAAATACCTTTAAATTGCGTCTCCGATACCTTGAGAGCCTCTTCAGTGGCCGTCTCAACGGATCTGTCTTCATAAACCAGAAGTTGCCTGCCGTTTCCAATATCCGCTGATTTGAAACGGATCATTTTATAGCTGCCGTCTTTGCACCTCACCCTCAAGATCTTGGCATCGGGCTTTCCGGGTTTTCGGACTCTTCCGGAATCCACATTCCAAGAGTACACCGCCTGATCCCGATAGCCATCATCCGGATAGGCTTTCGCATACCAGATTCTTTTATTTGGAATATCTTCCAGGGTATACCCCAGAAGTTTGGTGAACATGGGGTTCACATATTCAATTACCTGGTCCTCATTGGAAATGGATATGCCCAACGGGAAATATTCGGCCAGTTGTCTAAAATCCTTACTGCTGCGCACGCGATATTCCCTCCTTTTCCCCTGATTCTTACTCTCTCAAATCCTTTTTCAGAACTTTGCCCACATTGGTTTTCGGCAGATCATCCCTGAATTCTATCATGGTGGGTAATTTATAGGCCGCCAGTTTATCCTTACAGTAAGCGAGGAATTCTTCTTCGGTCCCCGTTTCCCCCTCTTTCAACACCACAAATACTTTCACCTGTTCTCCACGCTTCGGATGGGGTACGCCCAAAGCCGCGGCTTCCAGAACTTTGGGATGCTCGAAGAATACTTCTTCGATATCCCGCGGATAAACATTGTACCCACCGGAAATGATCATATCCTTCTTTCGATCCACAATGTAGAAATAGCCGTCCTCGTCCATCTTTGCGATATCGCCGGTGTGCAGCCACCCGTCCGTCAGCGTTTCGGCCGTAGCCTCCGGATTGTTCCAGTATCCTTTCATGACCTGGGGACCTCTGACCAGCAGCTCACCCGATTCTCCCAGCGGCATGTCCGTCTCACCATCATTTAAATCCACAATGCGGCACTCGGTATCGGAAATGGGCAGGCCGATACTTCCCACCTTCCGTTCACCGATAAACGGGTTGATGTGTGTCACCGGACTCGATTCGGTCATGCCAAACCCTTCAACGATGGTGGACCCTGTTTTGCCCTCAAAATCCCGAATCACTTCCACCGGCAACGGCGCGCTTCCGGAAAAGCATCCCTTGATGGAACTCAAATCGGCCTGGCCGAATCCGGGATGGTTCAGCAATCCAATGAACATGGTCGGCACCAGCGGAGCAAATGTCGGTTTGAACTTGCTCATAGCCTCAAGGAGCGGCTCCGGCTGCGGCTTGGGAATCAGGATATTCCCCCAGCCGGCATAGATGCAGAAATTCATGGCCGTGGAGAGCCCGAATACATGAAAAAAAGGCAATGCCCCCAACAAAACTTCCTCTCCGTCGTTGAACCCCGGGAACCAGCGCCTGATATGCTGCACCTGCTTGCTGAGATTGGCGTGGGTCAGCATGACGCCCTTACTGACGCCTGTTGTGCCCCCGGTGTACTGGTACATGGCCGTATCTTCAAAGGATAGCTTGACTTTGGGCGGTTCACCGTTCAACCTTTCCAGTACGTCTTTCCAGCGGTACACATCCGGCGCGGATTTAACATCCGCTTTCAGCCCCTTCTTCTTTCCCACCAGAGGAAACAGGAAGTTCTTGGGAAAAGGCAGATAGTCGCCGATGGAAGTATAGATGATCTGTTTGATACTGGTTTTGGGCCGCAGGTCAATCATGCGGTTTCCCAGAAGATCCAGGGTAATCAAGAGCTTCGAACCGGAATCATTGAACTGATGTTCCAGCTCCCGATCCGTGTAAAGGGGGTTGTTCATAACAGCCGTGGCCCCGATTTTCAATATGGCATAGTATCCCACAACACAGGGTATGACGTTGGGAAGCAGGATGGCCACGCTGTCCCCCTTTTGAATGCCGAATTCGACCAGGCAGGCTGCAAACCGATCCACCACCTCCTTGAGCTCCCGGTATGTCAGTTGGTAACCCTGAAAAAGAAGCGCCATGGTGTTGGGGAATTTTTGAGCCGAGCGGTCCAGAAACTCCGGAAGGCATGTTTCCTCGTAATCCACAAATTCCGGAACACCTTCATCATAATGGGCCAGCCATGGTTTGTCTTGATACGCATTTGATGTGGTCATGGAATCTCCTTATCTTCGTTAGGGTTTAGGGCCTCGGAAAAATGTTCTGGAAAGGGCGGGGCGTTGTTATTTGGGGTTTGTCTGCAAAAGTGGCTTTCACACGCGTGAAAGCCCCTTTCACGGGTTGATAATCATCAAAAAACCAATTTAATAAAATCAAGCTTTTTTATTGACCCGGAAGGTCTCATCCCCTTTTTCGAAAAAGTTGATGATCTGTGTTACGGCAGCCACGCCGGCATTAATATTGGCTTCAGCGGTCTGTGCGCCCATCTTCTTGGCTGTAAAAAACGCCCGGTCCCCGCAAATGGTGCAGATTTCGTCCTTGCAGTCCGGTGTCAGATCCGACCCGTAGCAGAAATCCGGTCTTTCAGAAAGCATTTTCTTCAAACCGCCCTCATCAATCACTTCTTTTCGGGCCGTGTTGATGAGGGCCGCCCCTTCTTTCATTTTGGAAAGCAGTTCAAAATTGATGGAGTTGACGGTTTCGTCATTTCCCGGAATGTGAAGGCTGATAAAATCACAGGTGGAATAGAGTTCTTCCCTTGAATCCACCGGGGTAACGCTGTCTGCCTCCATGATGCTGTTGTCCACATAGGGATCATGGGCATAGACGTCCATGCCGAATCCTTTGCCGAGCCGCGCCACACATTTTCCGGCGTTGCCGTAGGCATGAATGCCAATGGATTTTCCCCTCAATTCCGTACCGGGCTTGCCTACGTACTGGTGCCGAACCAGGTTGAGCATCATGCCGAAGACCAACTCAGACACCGCATTGCTGTTCTGCCCCGGCGTATTCATGACGCAAATGCCTTTTTCGGTGGCCGCTTCACAGTCGATATTGTCGTAGCCAGCCCCGCCTCGCACCACCACTTTCAAATTATCGGCGGCTTCCAGGACTTCCCGGGTGGCTTTGTCACTACGGATAATAAGCCCATCCACGTCTTTTACGGCGTTCAGCAAATCCTGCTTATCCGTATAGTTTTCAAGCAGACGCAGTTCAAAATCCGGATTTTCCTGAACGACCTCTTTCATACGATCCACAGCGGCTTTGGCAAAAGGTTTTTCGGTGGCAACCAGTATCACTTTTGGCATTTGACTCCCCCTATCTAAAAATTAAATAATTGGCTCTGGATGAACCACAAACCGGCTCATCCAAACATTTCACCTAAAACCTGCATTCAACTTTTTTCACACTAAAAATAAATATTTATTTTCAACATGTTACCTAGTAACCAAGACTCAATATTGGGCATCGAAATGCTGTCAAAAATTCAAGGTTTTTCAGCCAGAAAATTGAACCCTTCGGGAGCACCTCTTTTACCGAATCTACTTCGTTATCAAGCGCTTGCAGTATGCTATAC
>JABGPV010000301.1 GCA_018644785.1 Deltaproteobacteria bacterium
CGCTGCGCAGGCGACCATGCACGTGCCACACCCGGTACATTTGTCAAGATCGATGACCATGCCATATTTTTGACCGGACTGATGCGCGGTTTCATGACCGGCGTCAGGTTTCCCGTGGTCATTTTCTTTTTTCATGAGCTACCTCACCTAAGCCTTTATTAACTTAACTGGCGTATTCCACCAGAGCGGGTATCCGCTGACCGGATCGTTTAAGGCCTTGACGATATTGTTCGGGTTAACGCCTTTACCCTTCTGGTATTCATCGTAGGCCGTGTGACCAAAGCCGAGCGGCATGTAGACCCTTCCCGGCATTGCGCCCTCAAACAGGTCTATCCGCACCTGCAGCTGCCCCAAAGGTGACTTGACAACTGCCCGGTCTCCCTGGTGCAGCTTGTATTTGGCGGCTGTTGCGGGATTCACGGCAGCGAAAGATTCGTTTTTCAAAAGCTGAGTGGCAAAAATGGTCTTGTAGAGAAAGGGTGGTGAGGGAATCCATCCGCTGGTGAGATTGATCATCTCGTAGGGAACCATGAACAGGGGATATTTGGAGCGATCCACCCCCAGTTTCGGCGCCTCATAATGTCCCATGAGGGCTTCAACGCCAGCAACACGAATACCCATCTGATCAAGGGCTGCCTTTCCGAAATAACCTGCCGCAGTTTCTGACTGACAAATTCAAATTTTCCGCTGGGCGTCTCAAAAAGGCCCTGCCATGATGTGGCAAGTTTCACCGGTCGATACCACATGCCGCCGGATTTCATCTCTTCCCACATCTCATCAAAAGTGCCATAGGAGGGTTTGGGAGGATCATCAAAGTACTTAAATTTCCAAGCCGGATTTGAAGGATCATATCGAACAAGCCCACCGCCCGCATCAAAGAGACCCTTTGCACGAACCTGAAGCACTTCTTCGAAATTTTCCCAAGGGAACGCACTGCCGGTTGCATCGCCCACAGCCTTGGACAGGGAAATAATCACATCACCAACATTCCGAGTGTTGTTAACGGGTTCGACCACCGGTCTGGAAAGCCCATAAAGGGGATATTGCAGTCCCACAGGCCAGACGGTGTCTTCCATCTTTTCAAGATAGTTATGATCCGGCAAAATCAGATCCGCCATGTTGGCCGTTTCATCGCGGTATGGTGAAAAACTCACAATGAAGGGAATCTTCTCCAGGGCATTCTTGAACCCGCCCCCATCGGGAACGGTAAAAAACGGATTTGCTGAAAACACAAGAAGTGTGTCGACCGGAGATTTGGCGCTCCTGTTAATGGCATCGGCAAAATGGTTGATAAGGCTCTGAGCGAAAGGATATGCAGGCGTGCCCGCACCATCGATACGCGGCTTCTTAAGACCATTTACCGCCACTTTATCAGGCTCAAAACCGGGAAGGGGCGACAGGGGGAGAGAGCCTGGGAGCAGAACGCCTCCCGGTCGATTTATCCTCCCGGCAACAGCATTGAGGCTTTGAACTGCCATAAATTCATAAAGGCTGCCGTTCAGGTTGTTTTTCCCTTTTCCGTAGACGGCAACAGGCGCCTTTGCTTTGCTGAAATCATCCGCCAGGGCGATAATGGTTTTCGCATCAACCCCGGTGATTCTCTCCACCTGGGCGGGGGAATATTTTTGGAGTACGATGGTTTTAAAGCCAGACTGCTTTTGCCCCCCTGAAGACGTCAGATCATTAAATCCATAGGTAAATCCGTTCACAAACCGCTCATCGATACGTCCCTTCCCGATGAGAACATTCACAATTCCCAAAGCCAACGCGCCGTCGGTTCCGGGCTTAGGCGCCACCCAGAAGTCCGCTTTGGATGCGGTATTGGATGCCCGGGATTCAATCTGAACCACCTTGGTGTTGCGTTTGGCCGGATTGGCGTCATGCCACAGCCCCCAGGCATTCATGACCCGGCCGGGGGCACCCCAGCCTTCCAGCAGCCCGGCACCGAAGCTCAATACATAATCGGAGTTCTCCAGATCGTAGGCCATGGGGTTTGATTTTCCCTGCATCAGAAGGTTACCCATGTTATAGGTATCTGTAATGGTGCTAGGTTTTACATAATTGGGGCTTCCAACCGCTTGCATGAATCTTTCGATGAGCAGCGATGTGGTCGTACCCGCAACATTTCCATCAATGGCAGCGATCGCCTCAGGCTTTCCGGATTTTCGCAGGTTTTCGATTCGACCCGCTAAAATATCATAGGCTTCACCCCAGGTGATGTTGACAAACTGACCTTCACCCCTGGCGCCCACCCGTTTCATGGGACCCGGAAACCGCATATCGTTGTCATAGAGCAGCTGAAGACCTCCCATGCCAACCGGACAGATGCCCCCGGGATTGATGGGGTAATCGGTACGACCTTCAATCTTCACAGCCCGCTGGTCGACCTTTCTGACAGAAATACCGCACCCGCCCGAGCAAAGGTTGCAAACGGTGTTTTCTTCCGTAACCGCACCGGTGGACGGGACAGGCACCCACGGCCAGTTCTGGGTCCATATGGCGACATCATCCGTAATCTTCCAGGGTAGCGGCGTGACCTGAATTCCCACGACCCCGCCGACGACAGATGCGATGAAATTTCTTCTGGTTATTTTCATGGTCATCTTCCCCTTATTTGTGACACACGAAACAGGCGTTATTCTGTTCCTGTCCTTTTTCTGTGTGGCATTGGGCACAGTCATCCATCTTCATGCGATCAGCATACGTTTTGTTCAGATACAATCCGGAAATATTTTTTCCCCAGATGTTGATGCTGTAGCCGGTTAACCGGTTTTCAACATACAACGGCAGTTTTTCGTTGCCTGCAAAATTCCCATGGCATGTGGCACATTCCATTTTCCCCATTTTCACATGGGCAATATGGGAAAAATAGACACAGTCCGGCTGTTTTGAATAAACAAACCAGGGAACTTCCTTTTCAGGCTCAACATATTCCACCAGAAACGCTTTTTCTTCCGGCGTTTCCCCCAGAGGAGACTCAGGATCATCATGGCATTCCGTGCATTTTTCCAGTTTGGGAATACCCGCAAAGCTGCCGTCCTCTCGAAAACCGTGACAGCTTTGACATTTTTCCTCGGGCGTTTCCCCCTCAATGCCATCCACTATTTCAGAATCAAGGTGCAACGCGTGATTGAAATTGATGGGCTGCGGTTGTTTGGAATAGAGTAATGCGGGAAATACGGCCCAACCCACAATCAGCGCGCCGATCAGGCCTAAAACAAAAAAGCCGGCGTCCTGGACGATAAGGCTGAGGTTTATCCACTTGGGGACCAGGCCGCCATTGGATGATTGGGTTCCGTTTTCAGCGGAATTCGATTGGTTTTTCATGGTTGTAAGCCTCTTGCATCCGGTTATGGGTTGAATAAATAAGGGGCAAACAGCTTCGAGTATTTACCTGATTGGTCCTCATTTTGTCAAGTGAAAAACGGCACAAAAAACACGGGTCCCCCTGTTGCAAGCTTTCCTTGCATTCGCCCAGGGGAACACTAAAATCTTCTTACTTTTTTCCTCCGCCTTTTCGCGGCCTTGGCCTGTTTCTTTTTTTTCTGAACACTCGGTTTATCGTAAAAACGTCGCTCTTTGATTTCCGAAAAAAAGCCCTCTTTGGTTAACTTCCTTTTTAAATCTTTAATTGCCTTTTCTATCTGATTATCACGAACAATTACTTTCATAGAGACATAACCTCGTCATTTAAAAAATTCTCTGGTTCAAAAAAAAACACCTCACAACCAACAGAGATGCTTTTCCTCGCCTTCAACAGCGGACGAATTCTAATTTTTCATCATTTATATATGGGGCACAGTCACATCAATATCGGGTCCACCTGTCGGATATGCGATGAAAGTTCAAAAGCACTCTTATGTTGGGGGGGCATATAGCATCTGCCGGGACCGTAGGGCCTCGCAACAAATAATTCCACTGATAAACCTACGGCCATGATAAATCACCCCCTTTGCGCGAATTACATCCTTCATTTTGCTTAGCTGAGCAATCTAATTTTAAAAAAGAGTTTTGTCAATCTTTTTCAATCTGTGGATGTTTTTTTTCGAAGGGAGAGCTTGGCAACCGCCTCAATATGGAAGGTATGGGGGAACATGTCAACGGGCTGAATTTCATTTAATTCGTAATCTTCCACCATGGTTTCCAGATCCCTGGCTAGCGTTGTGGGATTGCACGACACATAAATGATTCGTTGAGGCCCGAGGGCCATTGTTTCAGCCAGTACATCCTTGTGCATTCCCGCACGTGGCGGATCAATGATCATTAGATCCGGCTTAAACCCTATACCCCCTAGTTTTTCACGAATATCGCCACATATAAACTGACAGTTCCGAACGCCGTTTTCCAAAGCATTCCTGTCGGCGTCCGCTGTTGCGCTTTGGCTGATCTCTATGCCGGTCACGGAGCGAACCCGGTCTGCCAGGAAAATCGGAATGGTCCCCGTACCACTGTACAGATCGAGCACCTTTTCCGACCCTTTCGGATTGGCATAACGGAGCACCTGTTCATATAGTTTCAGGGCAGAGGATGTGTTGGTTTGAAAAAACGAATTTGCTGAAACCCGGAAACTGAAGGGACCGATTTTGTCATTGATAAATCCATCTCCCCTGAGCACCTTTTCTTTTTCTCCAACGGCAATGGAAGCCTTTCGCCCATTGATATTGTTGACAACCGTTTTGATGCCTGAAAATTTTCGGCAAAGGCGGTCAGCCAGGGGCTGAACCGTGGATATATTTTCCTCCGAAGTCACCAGATTGACCATCCACTGATCAAACGCTGCAGAATGCCGAATGGCCAAATAGCGCCAGAAACCTTTATGGCTTTTCAAGCCGTAGACCGGAACATCCGATTCCTTTACATATTGACCCACTTCCCTCAAAATGTCGCTTCCCGTTTGCTGCTGCAGCAAGCATGCCGCCATATCAATGACCTTAAGATATGTTCCGGGCACATGGAGTCCCAGAGCAAAACCCTCTCTTTTTTCTTTAAGATGCAGCTCGCGGGGAAGATACCATCGCCTGTCAGAGAAGGAAAACTCCATTTTGTTTCGGTATCCAAAAATATTTTCCGAAGGGAGCAGTGGCCGAACCATCACATCTTTCAACCCTGCAATACGCTCAAGGGGTTCCTTGATGTGTTCCCTTTTAAAAACCAATTGCTTTTCATAAGCCACATGCTGCCATTGGCAACCACCGCAGTAACCCGCATATGGGCAGGCAGTTTCAATTCGATCAGATGATGCATCCAGTAATTCTACAAGAGCTGCCTCCGCATAATCCTTCTTTTTCTTGAATATCCTGGCCAGGATTCTGTCACCGGGCACAGTGCCCCGCACGAAGATCACAAATCCATCCAGACGGGCAATGCCACGCCCCCCATAAGCCATCTTTTCAATGTTCAGTTCAACCGTATGCCCTTTTCGCAATTTCATTGTCACACACTCAGTATCTCGAAAGGGTTTAACCCCTTACCATTTGACGAGATTATCAAATTTTTTGGTCGACGAGCGCTGACTTTAATGATATCTATGAGCAAAGTCAATGGCGCTGCAAATCCCCTAAGCCGTTCTATGCTCATAGGCACAGTAGGGTTATTATAAAACCACGTTATCATGGATCGCTAAATGGTTAAGATAGGAATTTGATATGGCTGAAAAATTTGTAAAAACGGTTCTGGATATACATTTGGGGCCTTTGCTGTTTATGCTGATCGCTTTCGGTTCGCCGGCATTGGCCCTTTCTGTGGATAACAATGCTGAAGACAAAAGTGAAACCATTGAATCCGCGCTCATCAAAGAC
>JABGPV010000302.1 GCA_018644785.1 Deltaproteobacteria bacterium
AACGGCATCAGCTTCTACCACGATGACAAAATCTGCAGCCTGATCAAGATCGGCCTGGTCTCATTGGGAGAAGCAAGAGACGTGTTAATCAGAAAATCTCTTTTGGCATACGATTATCCCATCTATCAGGTCCTTTCATTGCCGCCACAGCCGGTAACATCAATCGAAAGAGACATAACTTTTGAACATATGAAAAAGATCAGGGAGGTACTCAAATGAAGGACACCCAAGGTGGATTGCCTGATATTTACGAACAATACTTTCTCCATCTCGAACATACCCGGGAGATCTCTCGAAAACAGATCATCAGCGTAAGAAGGGTGCTGGATTTACTCCACAGATATCTTGAAAGTCATGAAGTCAGCCTTGCCGCTTTGAAAATAGAACACCTCGATACCTTTATGGGTGAGTTCAAGGTGGCCAAATCAACGCTCCGGATTTACCGGTATCATGTAAGGGGTTTTTTGAAGTATTTGTATGCTGAAAGAAAAATCATCCGGAAAGATCTTGCCACTTTGCTGGTAGGCCCACCCCTGTTCGCCCATAAAAAACCCCCCAAATTCCTGCGACCCCAGGAGGTGCGGAAACTCTTTAAAAGCCTGAAACTTGAAACTTCCATAGATATCCGAACGTATGCCATGATCCATTTGGCCTATAGCCTGGGGCTTCGGCCCATTGAAATCAGCAGAATCACCCTGGACCATATTTCCTTTACCAGAGGGGAACTCAGCATCCGGGAAAGAAAGACCCGAAACCCGACCATCCTGCCTTTACCCAAAAAAACTGTTCGGGCCATTGCCGCCTACGTTCTTAAGGCGAGACCCAAAACAGTGCTTAGGAATCTCTTTTTGACCGACTCCAGACCCCATTTACCCCTTGGGATGGGGAACCTGATTGGCTCCATCCGCAAGGCAATGAAAAAAGCAGGCCTTTCTTCCTCGGCCTACTGGCTCAGGCATACCTACGCCCAGAACCTTCTGGGAATGGGACGATCCATTTACGAGATCAAAGAAATGATGGGCCACCAAAATATTCAATCCACCCAGAGATATCTCCATATAGACACCGAACAAATGAGAAAGGTCCTGTTCAATGAAACCCTTTAGAAGTTTCCTGGCACCAAAATTAAATGAGTTCCTCACTTACCGCCAAAACCTGGGGTATTCCCTGAATACAATACGCTTTCATCTTCTCCTTTTTGATCGATACGTGATGGATAAAAATGCCGACTGGCATTCGTTTCAACCCGGATTTTTCCTTGATATGAGAAGTCATATCAAATTGGAGAAAAACTCTGTTAACGCCAATATCTGGGCCATACGCAACTTCTTCCAATTCCTCATACGGCAAGGTCACATTGAGAATAATCCCCTTCAGGACATCCCGCTCCTTAAAAAAAACACCATCGTACCTTTTATCTTTTCCCCCGAACAAACTAACCGATTACTGGCATCTGTTTGCAGAAGGATACGGAAAACCAAATATCATTTTCTGAAGGACCTAGCCTTTTATGTCGTCATCTTACTTTTGGCTCGGTGCGGCATGAGGATATCAGAACCCCTGAGATTAATGCGTCACCACTATCGCCGCGATGACCGCACTCTTTACATTGAAAAGACCAAATTTTCTAAAGACAGGCTGATTCCGATCCCGAAAGAGGTCGTTTACGAGATAGAAAATTATCTCTCTGTACGAAAATCCATACTTCATGATGACAGTCCCTTTCTTCTGGTCCGTACGGATCAAAAACCTCCCACAGACCAGCAGATCCGATTCCAGTTCCACAAAGCGATGAAAGACGTGGGTCTTGATCAACCCAAACGGGTGATCGGCAATGTGAACTTTCTTCAACCTTCCCCC
This sequence comes from Deltaproteobacteria bacterium, assembly GCA_018644785.1. The sequence goes on from JABGPV010000302.1 coordinate 1,861, forward strand.
CATAGTCTGCGTCACAGTTTTGCCGTATATACCCTGCTGAAAATAAGAGAACGGGGAGGAGATCCTCAGCACGCCCTTCCCATACTGGCAGCTTACATGGGCCACAGCGAATATAAATATACCAGCGTATATCTCAGAGTAACAGACGCCATCAGCCGCAAAAATCTAATTGATTTTTCCCTTTGGCAGGAAAGAAAAGAATGAAACTATCCCCCTGCATCCGCCAGTTCTTCGATCAATATCTTCCTCATATCAAAGGGGTCAGTGAGCATACCCTTAAGGCTTACCGTGATGCCTTCAGGCTCTTTCTCCCTTTTGCAGCAAAGTTTTACGGCATCAAAATAAAATCACTCAGGGTGGAACATCTCTCATCGGATTTAATTATCGCCTTCCTTGAAAACCTTCAGAAAGAGAGAAAGAACCTGGCTAAGACTCGCAATCAACGGCTTGCAGCCCTCAAGAGCTTTGCCAAAATGGTTCGCTTCAGATACCCGGAACAACGGGAAGTGGCAGACACCATTCTTAATATCCCCCAAAAACGGGCTCAGAAACCTCTTGTGGGTTTTCTTTATCAGGATGAAGTCCTGAAGGTTTTCCAGGCGGTTGGCCTGAAGACAAAAGAGGGGTTCAGGGATTATGCCCTCCTTCATCTGCTCTATGATTCCGGCGCCAGGGCCACCGAAATAGCTACCTTGAATCTGGAATACTTTGACCCCCAGAAAAAGACCATGGCTATCCTGGGAAAAGGAGATCGGTTCCGGATTATACAGATCGAACCCAAGACCTGTCATCTTCTTCAGCTCTATGTCAGAAAATACCGGATCCCTCCGAAACCGCCATATCAAGACATCCTCTTTGTCAACCAGCGGAGAGAGGCGCTCACCCGTCATGGCATCTACCGAATCTGCAAAAAGTATCTCCAAAAGGCCCTTCCTCCCAAACGCCTCAAAAACATCAATCCGGTCCATAGTTTTCGTCACAGCCGAGCCGTTGACATGCTCTACAGCGGACATCCCATCACGGATATTAAGAACCATCTGGGCCACGACAGTATCCAGTCCACCGAGATTTATCTGCATCTGGATCTCAACCGAAGGCGCCACATCCAAAATCGATTTATCAGGTACATGCAATCGGTCTTGACCGACGATTCAAAGATAGAAGAGTTACTGCAATGGGAAAGCGAGGGGGATTTAATGGTTTGGCTCGATAGTTTATAGCGGGGGCAGGCAAACAATAGCCCTTTACGGAGAGGTGCGAATAAGGTAAAAATATTATGTTGTCAGTTGGAAAGACAGGTTCCTCAAAATGTACGGTAAACTGTTGCTTTTATTGTTGAATTTGGATATCTATGGGCGAAGATGAAAATCGATGCTTTTTCAGCTGGTTAAGGCAACACGCAACATAATGCACGTACTCTTTTTCCGTGACCGGATAAGCGGTAAACTGATTGACCCCCATATGTTGTTGTGTTAGGATTTTCTGATTAAGTTTCACAGATCTGAGGGCAGTTTCAGATATGTAAGGCATATTCCAGGTTTTTGATGGTGCCAATACTTTGGGGTTTTTATTGGAAACCCAACATATTTGAAGAGCACTTTCGGACAATCAATTCACGATCAGCCAATCTCCACGATCCAAATATATCACAAGGATTTTAACCCACCAATATCATTGTATATTGTCAAGATATTCAACGTTTGAGCTTCAAGGAGGGCCTACCCCTATTGTATCTTGTGCCGGTGTGTTTCTTCCGATTTCCCTTTTTTGTTGAAGATCCCTTTCATTTCCTGATAGGATTCCAGGAAATTAGGCCACAAGTTGGAAAATAGTGGTTTCAAGGCTGGAATATTTATTCTTGCATTGAGTACGGTTCGATTATTTTGACGCTATCTGTTTGAAAATCGGTATCCGTTCACGGGCAAAAAATCGCCCTAAATTTCAGGTTTAACACCGTACGGTAAGTTTCTTTGAGAAATAGTTTGCGTTCCAAATTCCGATGGTTTATATTGTCAGGAATGGAAGCAATTGTAACATACCGGAGGCGGTCGGTCAGCAGGAAAGATGTTGCGACCATCAAAAAGATTATTGCCTCACATCCGGAGAAAAGCAGACGCTTTATTTCGCAAGAAGTATGCAGACAGTGGGATTGGAGGCAGGCAAATGGTGTTCTCAAAGATATGGTCTGCCGGAGTCTGCTTCTTCTCTTGGAGTCAAAAGGTCTCATTAAACTGCCCCCCAGGAAATTTACCCCTGCCAACCCGCTTGCAAAACGAAAGAAACCGTCCAAAGTAACCGTCGACAACACACCCCTTCATTGTTCTCTCGGCGACGTACTTCCTATCAGGCTTGAACAAGTTCGCAGAACTCGTTTTGAGAAGATATTCAACGGTCTCGTAAGCGAATACCACTATCTTGGTTACATACAACCAGTTGGAGAGCATCTGAAATATATTGCATTTTCCCATGACCGCCCCATTGCGTGTCTGGGGTGGGGTTCAGCGCCATGGTATATTGGCGCACGAGATCGCTTTATTGGTTGGAGCAAAAGGATCAGAGAGAACAATCTTCATCTGATGGCCAATAACCTTCGATTTTTGATCCTGCCATGGGTTCAGGTTCCTTGTTTAGCATCACATCTATTGGCATTGAACCGTAGTCGTTTGTCACAAGATTGGCAAAATCTGTACCACCATCCGGTTTATCTGCTGGAGACTTTTGTTGATACAACGCGATATCTCGGAACCTGTTACAAGGCGGATAATTGGATTTATACGGGACAAACAACTGGTCTGGGCAAGCTCAGCAAATCGCACCAACCACTACTCTCTAAAAAGGCTGTTTATGTTTACCCGTTGACCAAGAACTTTCGCCGGGAGCTATGTCATGACGCATGATGAAGCTTTAGCCATTTATAACACCGGTTCGAAAGTCGTAGTTAAAACCCTGTGTGATCTCAGCAATACGATTGAATTGCAGAAAGCGCAGATAACAGAATTGGAAGTCAAGATTGCCAAGCTTTCAAAGAACTCCTCCAATTCCAGCAAACCCCCTTCCTCGGATGAGATTACCAAAGCAAAAAAAGGAGGGAAGGGCAAGAAAGGCGGGCAACCGGGTCATCCCAGGCATGAGCGGCCCCTGTTTCCCGAAGAAGCTATCGATATTTTCAACAGCTACCAATTGGATGATTGTCCCGATTGCGGCGGCCAGACCATACTCCTCGATCTCCCTCCTCGAATTACCCAGCAGATTGAGCTTAAAGAAATCGTAACAACCAGGATCGAACATCGCAGTTATCCGGTTTGGTGTCAAACGTGCCAGGAGGTACATTATGCGCCTTTGCCTCCCGAAGTTGTTAAAGAGGGCCTTTTTAAAGCCCGCATCACCGCAACTGTTGCCTATATGAGCAATGTATGTCATGCGTCATTTTCAACCATCCGAAAGTTTTTTCGGGATATTGTCGGTGAAACGGTCTCAAGAGGGTATTTGTCCAAAGTTATCCAAAAAGTCAGTCAGGCGCTGGAACGGCCATATGAAGAACTGCTCGACCGTTTGCCTTTTGAACCCGTCATAAACGTAGATGAAACAGGTCACAAGGAAAACGGGGACAAATTTTGGACATGGGTCTTCAAGGCTGAGCTGTACGTCCTTTTCAAAATAGATAAATCCCGAGGTTCAAAAGTATTGATCGATGTGTTGGGCGAAGAGTTCGACGGGGTTTTAGGAACTGATTATTTCTCAGCCTACCGAAAATATATGAGGGTCTTCAATGTTTCTATACAGTTCTGCATTGCTCACCTGATACGAGATCTCAAATTTCTGACGGGCCTTCCGGACGATGAAACAAAGGCTTATGGGAAAAAGCTTCTTGACGCAGTCAGGGACATGTTTCGGATTATCCATCAGCGGGAGGAGATGGACGGAGACAC
>JABGPV010000303.1 GCA_018644785.1 Deltaproteobacteria bacterium
AGGGCACTTTTCCTTGCAGGCACCGCAGCCGGTGCACTTGTCTTCGTCCACATAGCGGGCTTTCCGTTTGATGGTCGCCTTGAAATCGCCTTCTTCCCCTTTGACTTCCAGAACTTCGGAATAAGCGAGAAGTTCGATGTTGGGATGTCGACCGACATCCAGCATTTTAGGCGAAAGGATTCAGATGGCGCAATCGTTGGTGGGAAATGTCTTATCCAGTTGCGCCATTTTCCCGCCAATACTGGGCAATCGTTCCACCAGGTGGACCTTGAACCCCATCTCGGCCAGATCCAATGACGACTGGATCCCGGCAATGCCACCCCCAATTACAAGAATATCCTTACTCACGGTCATTCTCCTATTTTCATTAATGTTAGCTCAAAGGTGAAAGCTCAAAGCTCAACGCCCCTTTCACCTTTCACCTTCATGCTTATCAAGCCGCCTGCTTCAACACGGCGGATCCCAGTGTACGAACCTTTTCCGTGAATTCCCTGGCCACCTCGGCAAAGCGAGTACCTTCGGCCGAGGAGATCCACTCGAGTCTGAGCCTTTCCGGATCAATTCCCAGAATTTTGATCAGCTCCTGTGTCAGGTTAAACATCTTTTCCGCTTTTACATTACCATCCAGGTAATGACAGTCCCCGAAGTGTCACCCGGCCACCAGAACGCCGTCCGCACCCCGTTGAAACGCCTTGAGAATAAAATTAGGGTTTACCCTGCCCGAACACATCACCCGGATAATTCTCATATTGGGCGGATATTGAAAACGGCTTACCCCTGCCAGATCAGCAGCAGAATAGGCACACCAGTTGCACGCAAATGTTACGATCTTGGGATTAAACGTTTCACTCATAAGAAACTCCATTCGGATTGCGAATTGTCATCAAGCCGACTCCGCCAAAGCAGCTAATGCTACGACGGCCGGATCGTCAATCAACAATCAACAATCACCAATCTAAAGCCGCATCCACCATGGTTAGTACTTCTTCGTCATCATAATGAAAGATCTCGGCCGCCCCCGTGGGACATGCCACAGCACAGGCGCCGCACCCCTTGCAAAGAGCCGCCTGCACCCGGGACACCTGACCACCCTCCTCTAAATCAACCAGGCCAATGGCGCCGTAGGGGCAGGCATCCTCGCACATACCGCAACTGATGCAGTAGCGTTCGTTCACATGGGAAACCACCCCTTCCACAGAAAGGGTTTCCTTACTAAGGACCACAGACGCTCTGGATGCAGCCGCTTTGGCCTGGGCCACGCTCTCTTCAATGGGTTTGGGGTAGTGGGCCATGCCTGCCAGGAAGATTCCTTCCGATGCGAACTCAACGGGTCTCAGCTTGGCATGGGCTTCCATAAAGAATCCATCTTCATTCACGGAGAGCTTGTACATCTGGGCCAGACTTTCGTTATCCCGGGGAACGATGGCGCTTGCCAGCACCAGCAGATCAGGGCTCATTTGAATTTCCCGATCAAGGATATGGTCCTTGATCGTCACCACCAGCTGATCTCCCTCTTTTTGAACCCGCGGCTTGTTATCCAGGTCGTACCGAATGAAGATCACACCCTTTTCTCTGGCCTTGCGGTAAAGTGCTTCCCGTTGTCCGTAGGTCCGGATATCCCGATACAGAACAAAAACATCCATGTCGGGATTGATCTCTTTCAATTCCAGGGCTGATTTGATGCTATGGGTACAACAAACCTTTGAGCAATAGGGACGCTCCGGCTCCCTGGACCCCACACACTGGATCAACACGGCGGAACCCGCCTTTTTCACCCGGTCGTCCCCGGCCATTAAAGCCGCGTCAAAATCGAGGTGGCTCAACACCCGATCATCGTCGCCGTAGAGATATTCATTGGGTTTGAATTCCTCGGAGCCCACCGCCACCACCACGGCACCATGTTTCAGGGTTGTATCGGTCCCGTTGTGCGAAATGGTGGTTTCAAAATTGCCCACAAACCCGGCAGCATCCTTGATGGTGGTCTCTTTGTAGACATCAACCAGAGGATGATTCTCCACCTGCTGAACCATTCCCCGCACAGCGTCGGAAATCTTGTCTCCCCGCCAGGTCTCATTGAGCATCAGGGCATTGCCGCCCAGCTGACCGGACTGCTCCACCAGATAGGTATGGTATCCCTGATCGGCCAGTCCCACGGCCGCGGTCATACCGGAGATGCCGCCCCCGATCACCAGGGCCTTGCTGTCAACGCTAATGGTGGGCTGGGGCAGGGGCTGGATCAATTGGGCCCGGGCCACGGACATTCGCACCAGGTCCTTTGATTTCCGTGTGGCCTCTTCCTTCTCCTTGCTGTGGACCCAGGAGCACTGGTTGCGGATATTGGCCATTTCAAAGAGATACTTGTTCAGCCCCGCATCCCGCATGGTTTCCTGGAACAGGGGCTCATGGGTCCGCGGGGTGCACGCCGCCACAACAACGCGGTTCAACCCCTCGCGCTCAATAACATCCCTCATGACGTCCTGGGTATCCTGGGAACAGGTAAAGAGGTTTTCGTCCACATAGGCCACACCCGGCAGGGTTTTGGCATATTTCGCCACCTCAGGTACGTTGACAATTCCGCCGATATTGGTGCCGCAATTACATACAAAAACCCCGATGCGCGGTTCTTCCCGGGAAACATCCCGCTCCTCGGGGTAGCTTCTCTCTTTTACCATGGTTCCCCGGGCCGCAGAAAGCTTTCCTTTGGCGTCGCAAGCCGCCGCGCTGGCTTCCATGACGGAAATGGGAATATCCTTGGGCTCCTGAAACGCACCGCACACATAAATACCACGCCGCGAGGTCTCGACCGGGTTGAACACACTGGTTTCCACGAAATTGTCGGCATCCAGCGCCACTTCCAGGTTTTCGGCCAGTTCCACCAGGGTAGCTTGGGTTTCAAGGCCGACGGAAAGCACCACCAGGTCAAATTGCTCCGATTGCATGGACCCGTTTTCATCCACATATTCCAGGATGGGGTTGTGGGTCTCGCTCTCTTCCGCGACGGAATGAATTCGGGATCGGATAAACCGAACCCCCTGTTCATCCCTGGCACGGTCATAGTAGCGTTCAAAATCCTTTCCATAGGTCCGCATGTCCATGAAAAAGATGGCCGCATCCAGTTCGCCGGCCGCATGTTCTTTGGAGATCACTGCCTCTTTCACCGCATACATACAGCAAACGGAAGAACAATAGGCATGATCGCAACGATTGGTGTCCCTGGACCCCACGCATTGCAACCAGGCAATCTTTTTGGGCTCCTGGCCGTCAGACGGCCGCTGTAGATGTCCCATGCTGGGTCCCGTGGCGCTCAGGATGCGCTCAAACTCCATGCTGGTCACCACGTTGGGGTAGGTGGCATAGTGATAGGTGTCATACTGTCCGGGATCATATGGCTGAAAGCCGGGGGCCAGAATAACCGCCCCCACGTTCAGGGATAATCGGTTCACCTGCTCGTCATGAGTTTTCAGGGTAACCGCTTCAGCCTTGCATGCTTTGACACACTCGTAGCACTCGCAGCATCCACCGCAGTTGAGACACCTGGCCGCCTCGGACCGGCTGGTTTCTTCATCCACCAGCAGGCTCACTTCTTTAAAGCCGGGAAGTCTCTCCTCCACGGGAAGGGTGGGAACCCGCATTCGGTTCAGGGTCGGCGCATCATCGGGAATCTCAACCCAGTTGGTGCCTACGGGCGGTTCGTCCTGCCATTCGGTGGGCAGTTCTTCGCCTTGGAGATATTTGACCATGTACCGGGCCGCCCGCTTTCCGGCATCAACCGCCTCGATCACCGTGGCAGGGCCGGTAATAACGTCACCGCCGGCAAAAACGCCCGGGATACTGGTTTGAAGTGTCTCGCCGTTAACCTTCAGAAGATTCCATTTGGACACTTCCGCTTTAAATCTCTCATCCAGAAAATCCAGATCCGGTTCCTGCCCGATGGCGGGAATGATGTGGGCCGCTTCAATGAAAAACTCCGAATCTGCAATGGGGATCGGTTTTCGTCGGCCGGTGGTATCGGCGGCTGTCAGCCGGGTCCGAATGCACTCGATACCCGCCGCTTTGCCGTTTTCTTCAGCGATTCTTATGGGCGCCACCAGGAAATGGATTTTAATCCCTTCCTTTTCGGCTTCCTCTATCTCTTCCGGCTCAGCCAGCATCTCTGTCCGTGAACGCCGGTAGATAATATGGGCTTCATCGGCCCCCAACCGCAATGCAGTCCGGGCACCATCAAGGGCCGAATGGCCACCCCCGACAATAACGGCCTTACCTTGAAGTTCTGTTATGTTACCCAGCTCCACATCCGTAAGGAAACCGGTTACATCCCGAACCCCTTCCGTTTCCTCACCCGCAAGATGCAGTTTCAAGCCTTTCCAGGCACCGGGGCCCAAGAATATCGCTTTCGCGCCATGGGCCTGGAGTTCTTCCAGAGTAACATCTTTCCCGATGGCTGTACTCGTGTGGATTTCAATGCCATAACGTTTCAGATTCTCGATTTCATTGTCCAGGACCGCCCTGGGGAGCCGATGTGCAGGAATGCCGTAACGCATCATACCGCCGGCTTCAGGCATGGCCTCGTAAACGCTTACCTTATATCCTTCAAGCGCCAGAAAATATGCAGCCGTAAGGCCCGCAGGTCCGGAACCCACAACCGCGACCTTTTCCTTTTTTACCTCTATTTCGGGTACCGGGATTTCCTGCAGATTGGTCCGATCTGCTGCCACACGCTTCAATTCCCGTATGGAGATGGGTTCATCCATTTCCAGACGTCGGCAGCTTTTTTCGCAGGGGTGGGGGCATACACGACCCAGCACACCTGGCAAGGGTAAATCCCGCATGATGATTTCGACGGCTTCCCTGTATTTGCCCTCCTTCACCATCTGGACATACCCTTGGACATTCAGGTTCGCCGGACAGGCCATTCGGCACGGCGCCAGATCCAGTTTCTCGATGGCAAAACCCCCGGGAATGGCCTGGGCATAAGATTTGTAGGTGGCTTTACGGTCCACCAACGCCATATCGTATTCGCTGGGCCGCTCAACAGGACATACCTCTGTGCAATCCCCGCATGCGGTACAGACATCAGGATCAATATATCGCGGCGTTTTGGTGAGTGTTACTTCAAAGTTTCCTTCTTCTCCATTCACTTCATCCACGTCTGAACAGGTGTGAAGCTCGATATTGGTGTGCCGGCCGACCTCGACCAGTTTTGGAGAAATAATTCACATGGCGCAGTCATTGGTGGGAAACGTCTTGTCCAGCTGGGCCATCACGCCACCGATGGCCGATGATTTTTCCACCAGATGAACATAAAACCCAGCATCCGCCAGGTCCAGGGCCGACTGCATGCCGGCGATACCACCGCCCACAACCATCACAGCGCCTTGTACTTTTTGATTTTTCTCTGATTTCATATAACGACTCCTCAATCCGCAATCCACAAGCCGACTCCGCCAAAGTAGCGAACGCTACGACGGCCGGGTCGGAGGCATCTCTTGGGCTGGATGACGGGAAGAATTATATTCTGTTCAAGCCGCAACCCACACCGGATCTGCATACCCCTCGCACCCTTGAACTAAGCGTTTTTGAGCGTGGCCGCACGGAACATGCCGAAGCGCCGCTTCTCTTTTTGTGTGAGCCTGAAAAAAGCCTTGTGAAAAGGCGTCTTGGCCGATTGGATGGGACGTCAAAATCTCTCTTACTGCTGGGCACAAACCGGCGTGGTGCCATGATGCGGGCGCCCATTCCGTGGGGAACGCTTCCCAGCCGCTATGACGCGCTGCTGGCGGCAAACA
>JABGPV010000304.1 GCA_018644785.1 Deltaproteobacteria bacterium
TGTGTTCTGCTGATTGAAAAAGGGATTTCCCATGTCAAATGTATAGACCGGAAGCGGGTCCGAATTCCCGTTGAGCTGGAGGATATTGAGGATCGGGTGATTTGTGAAGATCTTATAGATCCTGAAACCGGTGAAGTTCTTCTGGAAGGCAACAGCCCTCTGACCATTGAAAAAATCGAGTCGATTCTGGAAAGAGGGATAACGAATATCGAATGCCTTGTTCTGGACGGGCACGGTATCAGTCGAAGCATTCGGGAGACATTGGTGGCGGACCGAATTAACACGCCGGAAGAGGCGGTCCTCGATATTTACCGAAAAATGAGACCGAGCAGCCCCCCGACCCCCGAGGTGGCCGAAACCTTTTTTAATAATCTCTTTTTCAATATTGATACCTATGATCTCTCACGCGTGGGAAGGCTTAAACTCAATTATCGTTTGAGCATGGAAGGGGTTTCTTTAGAACAGAGAACGCTCAGAAAGGAAGACATCTTTGGTACCGTCGAGGAACTCATCAGGCTGAAAAGCGCGGAAGCCATGGTAGACGATATTGATAACCTCGGGAATCGGCGTGTGCGTGCTGTGGGTGAACTCCTCGAGAATCAATACCGTGTCGGTCTTGTGAGGATGGAAAGGGCCATCAAAGAGAGAATGAGTCTTCAAGAGGTGGAGACGTTGATGCCTCACGACCTCATTAACTCCAAACCCGTTTCTGCGGTGGTGAAAGAATTTTTCGGCACGAGTCAGCTGTCCCAATTTATGGACCAGACGAATCCCTTGAGCGAGGTGACCCATAAGCGTAGACTTAGTGCTCTGGGACCTGGTGGGTTGACGCGGGAAAGAGCCGGATTTGAGGTTCGCGATGTGCATCCGACACACTACGGCAGGATTTGCCCAATTGAGACCCCTGAAGGGCCGAACATCGGGCTGATTGTTTCTTTGAGTACTTATGCGCAGGTGAATGAATTCGGCTTTATCGAGACGCCCTACAGACGTGTTTCGGATAACAAGGCCACCGAAAGCCTGGAATATTTATCCGCCCTTGATGAAAAAGATTATCCCATAGCCCAGGCAAATGCGCCTTTGGATGATGGTGGGGGTTTTATACGCCATGAGGCGGCTGTACGGATTGAGGGAGAAGCGTTCAAGGTGCCTGTGGAGGATGTACGGTACATGGATGTATCACCGGACCAGTTGGTGAGCATCTCTGCCTCTTTGATCCCTTTTCTGGAGCATGATGATGCAAACAGGGCACTGATGGGTTCTAACATGCAGCGTCAGGCGGTACCGCTTTTGAAGGCCAAAGCACCCCTTGTGGGAACCGGGGTGGAAAAGGTGGTGGCAAGGGATTCAGGCATTTCGGTGATCGCTAAAAGAGATGGCGTCATCGAACATGTGGATGCGTCTCGAATTGTTATTCGTTTTACCGACACAGGTGAAAATGACGACTCCGAAGTGGAAATCTGCAAGCTCACAAAGTTCAGACGGTCCAATCAGAACAGCTGCTATAATCAGAAACCCATTGTGAAAAAGGGCGAAATCGTAAAAAAGGGGCAGATTATTGCTGACGGGCCTGCCATGGAACAGGGGGAGCTTGCCCTGGGCCGAAACGTGATGGTGGCCTTCATGAGCTGGGGAGGGTATAATTTTGAGGACTCTATCCTCATCAGCGAACGGGTTGTAAAAGAGGATGTATACACCTCCATCCATATCGACGAATTTGAAATTCTGTCCCGCGATACCAAGCTGGGAAAAGAAGAGATTACTCGGGATATCCCCAATGTGGGCGAGGAGGCATTGAAAAACCTCGATGAGAGCGGGATCGTAAGGATCGGTGCGGAAATTGGTCCGGGCGACATTCTTGTGGGGAAAATTACGCCGAAGGGCGAAACGCAGCTTTCCCCTGAAGAGAAACTCTTAAGGGCCATATTCGGTGATAAAGCAGGCGATGTAAAAGACAGTTCCATGCGCGTTCCCCCCGGTGTGCACGGCACCGTTATTGATGCCAAGGTGTTTTCACGAGGCGGTGTTGAAAAGGATGCGCGGGCCCTTGCCATTGAGGCGGAAGAAACCCTTCGCATGAGGAAGGATCTTCGAGACGAGATCGATGTTGTGGAACGAAGCGCCAGAGAAAAGTTGTTGGGAATTCTGGAAGGAAAGGCGCTTAAAACAGATCTCTGTGACAAAAAGAGCGGGGCGGTTTTGCTGAAAAAAACCGCAATGATGACACGGCAAGATGTTGAATCCCTTCCCATCGAAGCGCTCGCATGGGCGGATGTGAAGGCGCCAATGGATGAAATTGAAAAGGTTGAGGCAATCGTTTTAAAGTATACCGCCAAGGCTGAGCACCTGACCACAATCTGTGAGAACAAAATAGAAAATTTTGACCTGGGAGATGAACTGGCGCCCGGGGTGGTTAAAATGGTGAAAGTGTATGTGGCGGTAAAACGGAAGCTGTCTGTCGGGGATAAAATGGCCGGCCGCCATGGCAACAAAGGGGTTTTGTCCCGAATACTGCCCATTGAAGACATGCCCTATTTTGCGGATGGAACCCCTGTGGACATTGTTTTAAATCCTTTGGGTGTGCCCTCACGGATGAATGTGGGTCAGGTGCTTGAAACCCATTTGGGATGGGCTTCCCATGGTATGGGTATGAAAGTTCGGGAGCTGTTTGGCAAGATCAATAGCCCCGGACTTCTCAGGGAAAAGTTCAAGAATTGGTTTTCCAAAGATGAATACCAGTCTTATTTTGCGAATTTGTCGGATGAGGAACTGCTGAAGGAATCGTCGTTAATGCTGGATGGCGTACCGCTGGCAACACCGGTATTTGACGGTGCTTCAGAAGAGGAGATCAAATCCTTCCTGGAGGAGGCCGGATTATCGGCCACCGGTCAGTCGGTACTTTATGACGGGCGTACAGGGGAGCCTTTTGACCAGGATGTCACTGTTGGTATTATGTATATCATGAAATTACATCATCTGGTGGATGATAAGCTGCATGCGCGTTCCATTGGACCGTATTCTCTGGTTACCCAACAGCCTCTGGGTGGAAAGGCGCAATTCGGGGGGCAGCGGTTGGGGGAGATGGAAGTGTGGGCCATGGAAGCCTACGGGGCAGCCTATACGCTCCAGGAGTTTCTAACCGTAAAATCAGATGATGTGGCGGGACGGACCCGCATGTACGAAAGAATTGTTAAGGGGAATAATGCACTTGAACCCGGACTGCCCGAGTCGTTTAAGGTTCTGATGAAAGAACTGCAAAGCTTAGGCCTTGAAATGGAACTTTTTGAGGACAGCTGATGGGCGTTGTGGCGCCAATTGGTGAAAGGGGAATCAGGCATTGGAAGAATTATACAACTTTTTTACAAAGCCGAAAGATCCATCGAGTTTTAATTCCGTCAGGATATCTCTGGCATCCAAAGAGAAAATACTTGAATGGTCCTTTGGAGAAGTGAAAAAGCCGGAGACCATCAACTACAGGACGTTCAAGCCGGAGCGCGATGGGCTTTTCTGTTCCAAGATTTTTGGTCCCATAAAGGATTTTGAATGTAACTGCGGAAAATACAAGCGAATGAAGCACCGGGGTATTGTCTGTGAAAAATGTGGTGTCGAAGTCATTCAAAGCAAAGTTCGCAGGGAAAGAATGGGGCATATCACGCTTGCGGCGCCGGTGGCCCACATCTGGTTTTTAAAAGCCCTTCCCTCAAAAGTCGGCAACCTTCTGGATATGACGTTGAAGGAGTTGGAACGGGTCCTTTACTTTGAAGGACACATTGTGGTCGATCCGAAAGATACTCCTTTGACAAAGGGCGAAGTGCTCTCCGATGAACAGTTGCAACAGGCCCGGGAAGACTTCGGAAACCAGTTTGAGGCAGGCATCGGTGCCGAAGCCATTCAGACCATGCTGAGGGATTTAAACGTCGAAGAGTTGTCCGAGAGCCTCAGAGTGGAGATGGCCAGTACCAAGTCAGAGGCGAAAAGAAAGAAGCTGACCAAGCGTTTGAAAGTCATTAACGCCTTCAGGGACAGTAAAAACCGCCCTGAAATGACCATTTTGAACGTGGTTCCCGTGCTGCCCCCCGATTTGAGACCTCTGGTGCCCCTGGACGGCGGGCGTTTTGCCACATCCGATTTAAATGACTTGTACCGACGGGTGATCAACCGAAATAACCGGCTGAAAAGACTTCTGGAGCTCAATGCACCCGATATCATTATTCGAAATGAAAAGCGGATGCTGCAAGAGGCGGTGGATGTTCTATTTGATAACGGCCGAAGGGGAAAAGTGGTTACCGGCGCCAACAAACGTCCTTTCAAGTCTCTGAGCGACATGCTGAAGGGGAAACAAGGGCGGTTCAGGCAGAACCTCCTGGGGAAGCGCGTCGATTATTCAGGGCGATCGGTGATTGTGGTGGGACCGGATCTGCGTCTCCATCAATGCGGTCTTCCTAAAAAAATGGCGCTGGAGCTTTTTAAACCCTTTATCTACAATAAGTTGGATGAAAAAGGGCATGTGACGACCATCAAGAGCGCCAAGAAGATGGTCGAACGGGAAACGCCTGAGGTTTGGGATTCGCTGGACGAAGTGGTGCAGGAATACTGCATTCTGTTGAACCGGGCGCCCACACTTCACCGCCTGGGTATGCAGGCCTTTGAACCCATTTTGATTGAAGGAAAGGCGATTCAGCTCCACCCTCTGGTTTGCACGGCCTTTAACGCGGATTTTGACGGGGACCAGATGGCGGTCCACATACCCCTTTCCATTGAAGCCCAGATTGAGGCCAGGGTATTGATGATGTCCACCAACAATATCCTGTCGCCCGCCAATGGTGATCCCATTATTGTTCCGAGCCAGGATATTGTCTTGGGTATTTACTACATGACCCGGGAAATGCATTCAACCCGGGAAAAACCGATCAAAGGGGAAGGTATGATCTTTTCAAGTCCCCGGGAGCTTCGTGTCGCCTATGATGCAGGCGAGCTGGATCTGCACGCGGCCATTAAGATCAGGATGAATGGGAAAATATGGGAAACCACCACAGGCCGTGTCATTCTTTACGAGATCCTTCCTGATAAAGCTTTGTCTTTCGATCTTGTAAACAAAGTCATGACAAAGACAGCTCTGAGGCATCTCATTAACGAATCCCATCGAAAGGCGGGGATCAAGGCCACGGTCATTTTGGCGGACCGGCTTAAGGATCTTGGCTATAAATATGCGACCCTTTCCGGTATTTCCATTGCCATGAAAGACATGGTGATTCCATCGAAAAAAGGAACGATTATCAACGAGGCGGAAAATGAGGTCAAAAAGATCGAAGAGCAATGGGTGGACGGTCTGATTACTGCCGGTGAAAAATATAACAAGGTTGTTGATATCTGGGCTCAATCTACGGAAGACGTGGCATCTGAAATGATGACAGAGATGGCAGTGGAACGGATTGACAGCCCCGAAACCGGACCCACCGACGTCAGCAGTTTTAATGCCGTTTACATGATGGCGGATTCGGGGGCCAGGGGTTCAAAGGACCAGATGCGGCAGTTGGCCGGAATGAGGGGCCTGATGGCAAAGCCGTCGGGTGAAATTATTGAAACACCCATCACAAGCAATTTCCGGGAAGGATTGACCGTACTCCAATATTTCATATCCACCCATGGGGCCAGAAAAGGTCTTGCGGATACCGCCCTTAAAACGGCCAACTCGGGGTATCTGACCCGACGGCTGGTTGATGTTTCTCAGGAAGCTATTATTACAGAAATTGATTGCGGTACCAT
>JABGPV010000305.1 GCA_018644785.1 Deltaproteobacteria bacterium
GATTGAACCTTATAACCAAAATCTTGGAGGATGCCAAATGGAAAAAGGAAAACTGGATCCCCGGTTGAAATTGATCCAGCAGGCGGATTTGAAAGATAAGGTGGTTTTGTTGCGGGTAGACCATAACGTGGTTAAAAAGGGTATCATCAAGGATCCGTACCGCATCGATGCCACCATCGGGACCCTTTACGCCATCGCCGCGGCGGGGGGTAAGCCCATACTCATGAGCCATGTGGGTCGCCCCAGGGACAAAAAAACCGGCGTGATTTCATGCCGGGAAGACCAGTCCGTACTGCCCATTGTGCGCTATCTCGAACAGAAACTGCCCGTTAGAATCCACCCACAGGAGTTTCCCGTGGATCCCCGGAAAGGGATTACTCACATTGATGATTCCATAAAACCAACCCTTGAGGCCCTTCGAAAGGGAGATGTCGATATGGTTTATCTCCCCAATTCACGTTGGTTTGCCGGAGAACAGAGCAAAGGACCCGAAAGAGATACCCTTTCTACTGAATTGGCTGCCATGGCGGATATCTTTGTGAATGACGCATTTGGATCCTGGAGCGTGGCGGTGTCCACCTACGATGTGGCCACTCGCCTGCCTTCATATGCAGGGAATCTGCTTCAAAAGGAAATGGCCAATCTGTATCGTGTTCTGGAACCCGAGAGACCCTTTGTGGGGGTGGTGGCCGGCGCCAAGTACGACACCAAAATCGGCCCCCTCAAAGCCCTTTATAACAAAGTGGATCACCTGATCCTTGGCGGACTCATGTACAATACCTTTCTTTCGGCAAAGTACGGGGTGACCATCAACGGGGTTTCAGCGGAAGACAAGGTGTTGGCAAAGGAATTGGTTGATCTGGATCGGACCGAGGGAAAGATTCTGGAAATGCCCATGCTGGTGGAGTCGGACAGCACCGGGGATCGGACCGAAGGGGGGTATCGCCTGGTTGAAACCGCGCAATTAAAAGAAGGCGGCAGCCTGCAATATATCCTGGATGTCCATGAAAAATCATTTCGGGACCCGCGTGTCACGGAAATCATCGGGTCAGCCCGGACTATTTTTGTGAATGCGGTGATGGGTCTGATGCCGCTGTTTTTCGAAGGGTCCCGGGAACTTTATCGTCTCATAAACGAAAATACTTCCGCTTCGAAGCTTTATGCGGGGGGCGACACGCTCCAGGAACTGAGGAACCTCTGCCCCGGTATTTATATGGCCGGTCTTGATGATCCGAAAACCTATTATTTCACGGGCGGCGGAAGTGTGCTTGCCGCCATTGAACAGGGGAGCCCCTACAAAATGAAGCCTTTTGCGGCATTGCTAAGGGAGGAACCTGCATGACCCTGACCCCCCTTTTTGACCCTGAGGAACATCAAAGACCCATGCGGGTGGCCGCCTTCATGTCCGGCTCGGGCACCAATATCATGCGGCTGCTGGAGCTTGAAAAGGCTCTTGGGGCCCAGGACGGCCGGTCTCCCTTTGAGACCGTTTTTATTTTCTGCGACCGCTCCGATGGTGTTTCTGCCGGTGAAAAGATTGCCCTTGAAAACGGTCTGCCATATTTCAGCTATGATATCAGGATGTTTCATGTCCGTAGGTCTATCAAGCGGACGGTTGCAAACAAGGAAGGGCTTGCGGCAAGACGGACCTATGATCGGGTGGCTGAGACGCTGGTGAAGGCTTTTCATATTGATCTCATCGCCCTGGGTGGCTATATGAGTTATACGACACTTGGCAGATGTGTCAATGTGCATCCGGCCGATCTTTCTCTGCTGGATTCCCGCGGCAACAGGAAATACGTGGGAGACCAGGCGGTTCATGATGCCATTTGCGCCGGGGAGCGGGTGCTGAGATCCTCCACCCTTTGGACGGATGAGGGCGTAGACACGGGACCCCTTCTCATGGTTTCCGATCCGGTTCCCGTAACGCTTCCGGAACCCCTGAAGGATTTAGTGAGAGACCCGGATCGGCTTGAACAGGTCGTGGATCACCACCAGGAACAACTCAAGGAAGCGGGGGACTGGAAAATATTTCCACGTACTATCGAACTCATTGCCCGGGGACGTTTCGCTTTTGACCCGCAGGGGCAGGTCTACCTGAATGGTGACCCTGTGCCTGGGGGTTTTCGGGAATAAACAGATTTAGATAAGGAGATCCTGCCATGAGTGAATTGATCCTTTGGATGGACAAGGAAATGAGCAAGATGAAGCGCGATATGGATCGTCTTTTCAGGGAATCAAGGCCCGAAATCGGGGTCGGTCTCTTCCAGGAAAAGATTTCGCAGCATATGCCGGTTGAGACCTTTATGACCGAAGAGGCCTTTATCATCCGTGCGGTGATTCAGGACGTCGATCCCGAAAATATTGATATATCGGTGAAAGACTACCAGTTGACCATAAAGGGACGCAAAAAGGAGGAAACTGTGGAGAACGACGGTTATTGCAGGCAAATGGTCCGCAAACTCAGGTCTTTTCAACGAACCGTCCCGCTCCCATTCAAGGCGGTTCCGGAACAGATCAAAGCGACCCTGAATTCGAATGTATTGGATATCCAAATTCCCAGACAGGACCGGGCGAAACAACGCCGTGTCAGAATTAAGATCGCCCGACTTTAGGGCCTCGGCAAAAAATAAATGCGCAAGATTGCGCCGTATTTTGGTACGTATACAAGGCGCATCCACCAGTGCATATTAGTGGATATGTGCCGGTGGATGCAACACAGTAGACGGACCAAAGGACAAGCTAGATTGTGTATTTATTTTTTGCCGAGGCCCATAAATCGAACCCAAAAGGAGATTGATCCATGCCCAGAAAAACTTCTTATGAGGAAGTACCCGTCGATAAACTCCGCTGGCGGCTTGATCCCGCCACGCTCCCCTTTAAAAGCACCGATGATCTGGAACCGCTGGATGAAATCGTGGGTCAAAAAACGGGCTGTTGAGGCTTTTAAATTCGGAATGGGCATTGATAGCCATGGGTACAATGTTTTTGTCACCGGCATGCCCGGTACCGGACGGATGTCTACGGTTAGGAAAATGCTGGAAGCGATCTCCAGAAAAGATCGGGTTCCCGATGACCTCTGTTATATCAACAATTTCAAAAATCCCGAGTCGCCCATACTCCTCCGTCTAAAAGGTGGTGAGGGGGCCGGTTATAAAAAAGATGTTCATGACTTTGTGGAATTGCTCAAAAAACAGATCCCCATGATCTTTGAAAGCCAGGAATATATCAACACCAAGAAGGAAATCATGGCGACCTATGAGGCCAGAGGGAAAGGATTTTTCAAAAGCCTCGGTGAAAAGGTGAAAGAAGATGGGTTTGCCCTGGTGGATGTTCAGGTGGGTCAAATCAAACGGCCCGAAGTGATGCCCCTGGTAGACGGAAACCCGACCCACATTGACCAGGTTGAAGCCATGGTTGAGAAGGGCCGGTTCCCCAGTGATGAATTTGAAACCATGAAGGAAAAGTACGGTGAACTTAAGGCGCGGGTTGAGCAGATTTTCATTGAACTGAGAGACATGCAAAAAGAGGTCCAGGAAAAAATCGAAGAGATGGACCGGCAGACCTTCATGGACAATGCATCGGACCTGGCAAAACCGCTTATGGGAAAGTACAAGGACAAAAGGATTAAGACATATCTTGAAAACATGTTGGAAGATATGGCGAACAACCTGAAGATTTTCAACCCGCAACAACAGCCTCAGATTCCGGGTGTGCCCTCCCCGTTGTCTACTGATGGAGATCGTTTCCAACCTTATCAGGTCAATCTGCTGGTGGACAACAGTGACCAGAATGCGCCGCCCGTTATTGTTGAGAGTTATCCCACATACCGCAACATTTTCGGCAGCATCGAACGGATTGTAGATCGGGCCGGCGTCTGGCGAACGGATTTCAGCAAAATAAAGGCAGGATCTCTCTTAAAGGCCCTGGGCGGCTACCTGATCATCAATCTTCTGGATGCCATCCAGGAGCCGGGCGTGTGGCAGGCGCTCAAACGGGCGCTCAAAAGTGAAAAGCTCGAAATTCAAACCTATGATCCCTTTTACCTGTTTACCACCAGCGGCCTGAAGCCTGAAGCCATCGATCTGGATATTAAGATTGTGGTCATTGGAGACGCCTATCTTTATCACCTGCTGCTCAATTATGACCCTGATATGAAAAAAGTGTTCAAGGTGAGGGCTGATTTTGATACCGCCATGGACAAAACAGACGAGAGCATTGGGCAGATTTCACGGTTTATCAGAATGAAAACCATGGAGGAGGAGCTGAAGCCCTTTGACCGGACGGCGGTGGCGCTCCTGATGGAACAGGCCGTTCGTATGACGGGCCGTCAGGAAAAAATTACCACCAGCTTTCCACAATTGACCGACCTGGTGAGAGAAGCCAATTATGTGGCAAGCGAGGAAAAGAAAAAAACGGTTGCCGCAAGCCATGTGGAAAAGGCTATCGAATCCCGAAAATTCAGATCCGGCATGGTGGAGGAACACTTGCAGGACATGATTGATCGTGGAACGATCATGATCGACCTTGATGGCGAAGTGGTGGGCCAGGTGAACGGACTGGCGGTTTATGCCATGGGCGATTATATGTTCGGCAAACCCTCCCGCATTACCTGTTCCACCGCCATGGGTCGTGCCGGCATTATCAACATTGAACGGGAGGCGGACCTGTCAGGCAGCACCCATAACAAAGGGGTGTTGATACTGGGGGGCTATTTGCGAAAAAAATACGCCCAGGACAAACCCCTGACCATGAGCGCCAGCATTGCGTTTGAACAGTCCTATGGCGGCGTGGACGGCGACAGCGCCTCTTCCACGGAAATCTACGCGCTTTTGAGCAGCCTTTCCGAGGTTCCTATCAAACAGACCATTGGCGTGACCGGTTCGGTGAATCAGAACGGCCAGGTCCAGGCCATTGGGGGGGTCAATGAAAAGATTGAAGGGTTTTTTGACTGCTGCCGGAAAAAAGGCGCCAAGGATTCACAGGGTGTGATGATACCCGAGAGCAATGTGAAAGATCTCATGCTCAGGCAGGATGTGGTGGAGGCGGTCAGTAAAGGCCAATTTCACATATATCCCGTTAAGACCATCGATCAGGGCATTGAAATCCTGACCGGCAGGAAAGCCGGAAAAAGAAAAGCGGACGGGTCCTATCCCAAAGGTTCCATCAGTAAACTGGTGGATGATAAGCTGAAGGAGTTGGCGGAAGGTCTTAAGAATTTTGCCGGGGACAAGGGTGAAGAGAAAAAGGAAGCAAAAAAAGGGTGCAAACAGTGTTAAGAGATAGTGAAGGGTGAAAAAAGAAGATTGGCAGGAAAGGGGAAAAGGGCATCGGGAACGGTTGCGCCAACGGTTTGTAACGGGGGGCCTTGAACAGTTTACCGATGAGGAAGTGGTTGAGTTCCTTCTGACCCTGGGGACTCCCAGAGGAGACCTGAAAAATGCCGCCCGGGATGCCATGAAAGCATTCGGTACCCTTTCAGGTGTTCTGTCGGCGCCCATGGACAAGCTCATGGAGATCAAGGGCATCGGGCAGAAAAATGCCCTTTACCTGGGTTTGGTTCATCAGACGGCCAAACGATATCTTCGAGATCGAGTTGCCGGAAAAACCTTTTTTGGATCGTCTCAGGCGGTGTTCGATTATCTTTTTCATTCCATGCGGGACCTCAAAAGAGAGGTTTTCAGGGTTTTTTTCCTGACCCGGAAAAATGAAGTTATTACGGATTGCGATATGTTCGAAGGCGGTTTGACCGGT
>JABGPV010000306.1 GCA_018644785.1 Deltaproteobacteria bacterium
TGGGTGTGCCCGGGTTTGTACTCAGTAAAGTTCTCGATCAGGCACGGCGCTGGCAGGAAAAAGATCTGGAAAAAGCGCTGCTGCTGCTTTACCAGGCGGACGGGCGCCTGAAGTCGGGATCTCAGGCGCGCCTGGTCCTTGAAAACTTCGTATTGTCTATTTAGATTCCGACGCGGACAACTTGTTAACCTGAAGTGTCAGTCTGGAGACTTTTCTCGCGGCTTGATTCTTGTGAATGACGCCCTTTGAGGCAGATTTCTGAATAAGGGAAACAGCCTTGACAAGCGTCTCTTTGGCTTGGGCCGGTGTATTTTCAGTGAGGGCGGTTCGGACCTCTTTGACAGCCTTTTTCACCTTGGTTTTGTACCCTTTGTTTCGAATCCTTTGAATTTCATTTTGTTTTGCCCTTTTAAGGGCAGATTTATGGTTCGCCAAGCTGATCCTCCTTGAAGTGGTTAATCTTGAAGTGCTTAATTGGGTAAAGTAATATTTTTGATATCTGTTTCTTTCCGCAGAAACTGTTTGAATTAAACAAAAAATAATAGCAAATTTATTCCATTTGTCAAGGTTTTTTATTGCCTTTGAACACATTGCATAAACCTGAGAAAAAAAATATCAGCGGCGCTGCAGGCGTCATTGCATTTTTCACGTTGATGAGCCGTATCCTGGGGCTTGTGCGCGATATGGTGATGGCCACGCTTTTTGGCTCCGGTATGGCGGCGGATGCATTTTTTGTGGCCCTCCGTATTCCCAATCTATTGCGGCGCCTTTTTGCAGAAGGGTCTCTGACCATTGCATTCATCCCTGTTTTTACGGAGTATTTAACACTTAAAAGCAAGGAGGATGCAATTGAACTGGCCCGGATTGTGTTCACAATACTCTCCCTGATCCTGGCGGTCGTCACGGTTCTGGGCGTCCTTTTTGCTCCCATCATCGTAAAAATTCAGGCGTTTGGTTTCGGAAGTTCCGGCGTTAAGTATGATCTGACGGTTCTCCTCACCCGCATAACCTTCCCATACATTTTTTTTATCGGGTTGGTGGCTTTTTTTATGGGGGTGCTCAATTCCCTTCGCCATTTTGCAGCACCCGCCGCCGCGCCCATTTTACTGAATGTGGGCATCATCGGCGCTGCCTGTTTCATTTCGCCCCACTGTGATGAGCCCATCGTGGGGGTTGCCATGGGGGTTATCCTGGGTGGCGTTCTGCAGGTGGCACTGCAGATCCCCTGGGTGTATGGGGCGGGATTGAGGCTTTTTCCAAAATGGAAACCATTTCATCCGGCGGTTAAACGCATCGGCTGGCTCATGCTGCCTGCCGTGTTCGGTTCGGCGGTGTATCAATTCAATCAGTTTGTGGGAACGCTGTTGGCATCATTTTTAAAGGAAGGGAGCGTTTCGTGGCTATATTACGCCGACCGGCTGGTTCAGTTTCCTTTGGGCATTTTTGCCATTGCTATTGCCACGGCCGCTCTCCCATCTCTGTCTGACGACGCCGCTCGGAAAGACCATGTGCAGTTTCAAAAAACGCTGGACCATGGCTTGAGTCTTGTATTTTTTATTGTGCTGCCGGCAACCGCCGGCCTGCTCATACTGGGAAAGCCCATTGTGGTGCTACTGTTCGAAAGGGGTGCTTTTGGCGCTGAATCTTCTGCCATGACAACGGATGCCCTGGTTTGTTATACCGTTGGTCTCTGGGCCTTTTCCGGCATGCGGGTGCTGATTGCCGCATTTTATGCCCTTCAGGATACGAAAACACCGGTGAAGGTTGCGATTATTGCCCTGAGTGTCAATGTGATTACAAGTCTTGTGCTGATGGGTCCCTTGAAACATGCCGGGCTTGCCCTGGCATTGTCTGTTGCTTCCGCGGTTCAATTCGGGCTGCTGGCTCTTTTTCTTCGGAAAAAAGGATTATTCATGCATGCGGGATCGATTCTTAAATCCGTTTCTAAATCCGGTGCCGCCACCCTGGTGATGGGGGCCATTGTTTTCATCTGCCACGGCAATTGGTTTTACACCACCGCCATCGATGCGCTTTCAGAAAAAATACTGTCCCTTTCAGCCCTTGTTTTAATCGGCATTGTTGTGTATTTTCTGGTAGCCCGTTTGATGGGGTGCCGGGAGATTAGCGCGGTTTGGGCCATGCTGGGTTTCAAGCGCACCTGATGATACAGGTATTTCATATGGACAGACTCAAAACAGCCGACCTATTGCCACAACCGGTCAATCTGAATCAAATCGATGATTCGCCGGGTCCCTACTGCATGAGCTATGGGTTTGACACGACCCCCCTGGCGGATTCCATCCGCAGAATCGGTTTGATCAATTCGCCGATTCTGGTCGGAAAAGGGGAGGGGGGGGATGAAGTTGAATGGGTGGTGGTTTCGGGCTTTCGAAGGATAAAAGCCTTGAAGGCACTGGGGGAGACGCATATCCCATGTCGTATTCTGCCACCTGAAACGCCGCCTCTCAGATGCCTGCTGATCAACCTTTATGAAAACCTGACCATCAGGGATTTCAACCCTGTGGAAAAGGGCATGGCCCTGGCACGTCTCTTGGAATGGGTTCCCGAAAAAAAAGTGGTTAAAGCCTTCATGCCGCTCTTTGATCTGCCCTCACGTGAAGAGACCCTTCATGTTTTTGTGCAAATTGAAACCGAGTTTGAGCGTAAGGCCAAGGACCTGCTTGCCCATGGGGACCTGTCAACAAAGGCCGCAAAATTGTTGCTGGAAATGGATTCTGCGGTTCGTGAGGGATTCTGCCGTTATTTTTCCATCATCAAGTTCAGCAAGAATCAGCAGACTCAATTTATTGATTTCATTTATGATTTGTCGCATATTGAGGACAATGCCATTACGCGATTACTGGATGACCCCCAATTGACGGATATTTGTGATAACGGGCACATGAACAATCCTCAGAAAGCCAGAGCGCTCATCACGCTTCTGCGCTCCAGGCGGCTGCCCCATCTGGTGAAGGCTGAGAAAGGCTTCAGACGCATGGTGGAAAAGCTGGCGCTTCCCGCAAGTTACCGGATAACACCGCCCCCTTTTTTTGAAGCCCCACAGTATCGGCTCGAGATTTCTTTTGAAAATGGAAAAGACCTGATGGAGAAACTCCTGATCCTGGTAAAAAAAGAAGGGCTTGTAACACTTGAAGATCCCTGGGATAAAAGCGTTTAATGGCCAACTCTCAAATCAGAAGAACCCTTGTGGAAGAGGGCTCGGAAAAAAGCCCCATGAGCAGGAGAATAATGGGGCGCGTTCCCCATGGGTCGTTCGCAAAACCGCCGGGCCCAACCGCACAGGACAGCATGGGAAAGGATACGCTGCACCTGCTTTCCTATAAGGGCGAATTTCTCAAACCCTGTCCGGGCACGAAGGAATATATCTGCTGCGGATATCAAATCCTCAATGTGGCAACCAATTGTCCCCTTGATTGCAGCTACTGTATCCTTCAGTCCTATTTCCTGCACCAGCCCCATTTGAGAATTCACGTTAACCTGGAAGAAAACCTGGGCGCAATTCTGGCGTTCATCGACCGGGATCCGGAGCAGATCGTCCGCGTGGGAACCGGAGAATTCGCAGACAGCCTTGCGCTGGATCCGCTGACCCGCTGGACCGATATTCTGATGGGGCCTTTCTCGGAGAGAAAAAATGCCGTTTTGGAATTCAAAACCAAAACCAACCAGATAGACGGCTTGATTTCCTCCCCGTACAGAGACCGCATCATTGTATCCTGGTCCCTTAACAGCCCGCTGATTTCGGCTACGGAAGAAAAAGGGGCCGCAACGCTCAAGCAAAGGCTTGAAGCGGCCAGACGATGTCAGTCGGAAGGATTTGTGGTGAGTTTTCACTTTGATCCGCTGATCCCCCATAAAGGATGGCGGGAAGGATATCTGAAAACCATCGACCTCATGGACCGGCATCTGAAACCCCAAGGCATCATCTGGATCAGCATGGGATCTCTCAGGTTCATGCCGGACTTAAAGCCCATCATCAGAAAGCGACATCCCGGAACCGCAATTCTGGACGGCGAATTCATCACAGGCCTCGACGGAAAGGTCCGTTATTTTAAGCCCATCCGCATTGAGCTCTATCAGTTCATGCGGCAGAATCTGGAGAAATGGCATTCCGATTTGGGTCTTTACCTTTGCATGGAATCAGATGAAATCTGGGGGAAAAGCATGGGTTGGTCGCCTGGAGATTCAGAGGGGCTAAAAGGTTTTCTTGATGAGCGGGTTTTAAAGATTTTTAGGTAGTAATCCACCCGAGTATATGATAAAAATTAATGGTTAAGAAAAGACTGTCTGAAACTAAGAAAAAATGAGGTAAAAAGCATGGCATTAAGGGAAAAAGTAGAGGATGCACTTCAAAAAGTCAGGCCTTCCCTCCAAGCGGATGGAGGGGATGTGCAGCTGGTGGATGTGGATGAAATGGATTGGTGAAGGTTAAATTGACGGGCGCCTGCGCGGGTTGCCCCATGAGTCAAATGACCCTCAAAATGGGCATTGAAAAGGTCCTGAAGCAAAACATCCCGGAAGTAACTTCTGTTGAGTCCGCGTAATTAAATATCGAGGTTTAATATTCCCATTTAACTAAGGAGATATCATGGAGATTAAGAAAATTGGTGTAATCGGAGCCGGTGCCATGGGCAATGGCATTGCCCAGATGGCGGCTCAGATCGGTTGCGAGGTTATTTTAAGGGATATCAAAGAGGAGTTTGTGGAGCGGGGGATGAAAAACATCGACCGTTTTCTTTCCAAAAGCGTCGAGAAGGGGAAAATCGAAGCCGCACAAAAAGATGCCATCCTGGGCAGAATCCAGGGCACCACGGAAATGAGTGACCTGAAAGACGTCGATTTTGTCATTGAGGCCGTCATCGAAAATCTGGATCTGAAAAAAAGCGTGTTCAAGGAATTAGATGAACTCTGTGCGCCCCATGTTATCTTGGCGTCCAATACCTCATCCATGTCCCTGACCGAAATCGCAGCGGCCACGAACCGACCTGAGAAGGTCTGCGGCATGCATTTTTTCAACCCTGTTCCCATTATGAAACTGGTGGAAATCATCCGGGGCTATTCAACCAACGATGAAACCATCGACGCTACCACCGAACTGGCCAAGAAAATGGGCAAAATTACCGTGGAAGTGAAAAAAGATTCGCCGGGTTTTGTGGTGAACCGCATCATGATTCCCCATATGCTGGAGGCCATCAAAATCGTGGAAGAAGGTATTGCCAGTGTCGAGGATGTGGATATTGCCGTGAAGGGCGGACTCAATTATCCCATGGGTCCTTTTGAACTGATGGATCTCACGGGCATCGATATCTGTTACTTCGTTGCTGAGTACTTCTATAAGGAACTCAACAAGGAGTCCAAATGGGTTTCACCGAATCTCCTCAAGACCATGATCCGCGCCAATAAGCTGGGCCGGAAAACAGGTGGCGGATGGTATGATTACGGAAAATAACCGCCGTTGTACGGGCGGTCCTTTTTTGCCGCCTGCACAGAATGCTTGAACAAAAAAAAGGCAGTTCTTTTGGAACTGCCTTTTTTTTGGGTGGGGTAAGGGAACCGCTACTTGTTTTTATGCCGCATCTTTTTTCGAAGTTTTCGGTATTTGTGTTTGGTGATTTTTTTTCTTCGCTTTTTGACAACGCTACCCATTCGATCTTTCCTCCCTGTAGTGATCTTGCTCTTTTACAAAATTTAATCCTAGGTTGTCAACCGCTATTTTAAGAAACTAAG
>JABGPV010000307.1 GCA_018644785.1 Deltaproteobacteria bacterium
CCAGCCGGCAGAAAGAAAGCCCCGCATCCCGCTTGAAGCTGTCTGTAACGGGCCTTGCCTGAGTCATGAAAAGCTCACCCGAATCACCATCCACGGCCCATTCCATATCCATGGGCCGCCCATAGTAATCCTCAATCAACACCGCCCATCGGCCCAGTTTCAGAATTTCATCATCGCCCAGTACCAGGGTGTAGCGTTCTTCATGGGTTGTGGGCTTCGCTTCAATCCCACCGCCCGCTTTGAAAGCATATTTTTTCTGTTTAACACCGAAATGTTTTTCCACAATGGGGTTGCCGCCCTGCCCCCCGAGAAAAAGTTTGTAGAGACGGTATTCATCGGGAATGGTCTCACCGGCCACATCGCTTTCCCCCAGCCCCCAGGAGGCGGTCATCATGACCATATCGGGAAATCCCGTTTCTTTGTCGATACTGAACATAACCCCCGCTTTTTCCGAACGGACCATGCGCTGAACGGCCACACACAGGGAAGAACCAATGTTGTCCATGCCCATTCTTTCCCGGTATCGAATGGCCCTGTCGGTAAAAAGGGAGGCCAGACATCTGCGGCAAGCCAAAAGCAGATCTGTTTCACCCTGAATATTTAAATAGGTATCCAGCATCCCCGCAAAGCTGGCGCCCGGCTGGTCTTCAGACGTCGCACTGCTCCGGACCGCCACAGCCAGGGAATCCTCTTCATACTGAGCACAAAGATGCCGGTACGCGCTTCTGATGGCAGTAGCCACTTTTTCCGGAAAACCGCTTTTGAAAATCAAATCCCGAACACCTTTTCCCGCCTGCCTCAGTTTCAGCTGTCTTCCCCGGTATTGCCGCAGAATTGAACCAATCCTTTCTTCCAGATTGTTTTCTTTAATAAAACAATGGTAAGCATCAACTGTTGTTGAAAATCCATCCGGCACACGCACCCCTGCACTGGAGAGACCCCTCAGCATTTCACCTAAGGATGCGCTCTTTCCCCCCACTTGACCGATGTCGTCATAACCCACATCCTTCAAGCGTTTAACAAATGGATTTGGCTCAAAGCTATTTTTACTCATTGTATCTCAATTTTACAACGTTTATCTTAAATTTAATCTATTTTCAGGCTGGAGTATAGGGTCATCGCAAATACCGGTCAAGAAAGAAAGGGGAAATGCCTGATCGTTGATCGAATTCCATTGAGCAAATATACTTTTTCTGATATGGGTATCCTCAGAAAAATCGCGATGTCGCTTTTAATGTATTTTCCTTTTCCATAAATAAAATTAGCCTATTATGCCCATCTTTGAATATGAGTGTCAAAATTGCACGCGTCAGTTCCAGCGCCTCATCATGAAAGCGGAAGAGGTTGCAACACTGGTCTGTCCCGATTGCGGAAAGACTGAGCTCAGAAGGCTTGTGTCCAGGGTGGCCTACCACCAGTCGGAAATGGATCGGATTGACAGCTATGATCCTTCAACCAGGCAAAGCGATACTTTCATGAAAGACACCCGTAACATCGGGCTGCATGCCAAAAAACGCGCCCGGCAGATGGGCGTCGACCTGGGCAGCAGTTTTGACGCCAAAGTGGAAAAGCTGAGGACTGATCCGGGCTCTGTGGTTGATAGCAGCGGATAGGGGAGTTCCAAAATGGCCAGAGAAGGCGATGTGGTTTTGATTTATCACGAAGACAACCCCACTGTTTTTGCCCGTGTGGAAGATATCAGACCGGATATGAAGAAAGACTGGTATCACATCACCCTGTTGCTGCTCACCATCCCCACGCAGACCGTTACATGGATTCTCAAAGATATCTACATTGATGGTGATGAGTTTACCATGGGCGGAAAACCCATGAGATTGGAGGCCGTCAAAAAGGTTGTGCTGGAAGAAGTAAAGAAGCAACCCGTTGAAGATGATGGGCGAAAGACCCCTCAAAAACCGGGGATCATCGTTCCATTTAAGAAACGTTAAAATGAGGCCCTTGATAAGTCTATGAACAAATTTTATATATTCCTTTTTCGCGCGGTTCTCGCAGCCGTTTTCGCCATTATTGTTTCCCGGCTTTTCTTTCAGGATACGTCTTTCATCAAGGTCGCCGGTCTGGGGGCTGCGCTGCTGGGTTTCAGCTATCTATTTGAACATATTAGGAAAAAAGATAAATAAGGAGGATCATTATGAAAAACAGACAATTTGTGTACGATTTTAGGAAAGGGGATGGAAAAAACAAAACGCTCTTGGGCGGGAAAGGGGCTAATCTTTGCGAGATGACCCAGATCGGGCTTCCCGTACCGCCGGGCTTTGTCATCACCACCGAAGCGTGCCTGGACCATCTGGAACAGAAAAAATCCGGTCTTAACCCGGAATTGTCTAACCAGATACGGACTGCCATGGAGGCGCTTGAAAAAGAGACGGGTAAAAAATTCGGTGACCCGGCCAACCCCCTTCTGGTATCGGTTCGATCCGGGGCCGCCATGAGCATGCCGGGCATGATGGATACCATCCTGAACCTGGGGCTCAATGAGGCATCGGTTAAAGGGTTGATCAAGAATTCAAAAAATGAGCGCTTTGTATACGATCTGTACCGAAGGCTGATCCAGCTTTTCGGAAACATTGCCCTGGACATGAAGGATGAAGATTTTAGCATTATTTTCGATAATATAAAGAAAGAAAATAAAGTAGAAGAAGATGTTGATCTGGATGCGGCAGCCCTTAAAAAAACCTGCAAGGGGTTCCTGGATGTGGTGAAAAAAAAGACAGGCAAGCCCTTTCCCCAGGATCCTTACGTTCAATTGAACATGGCTGTTGAAGCGGTATTTGGTTCATGGATGGGAAAACGGGCCATTGATTACCGGCGAGAGTTCAAAATCACCAAGGAGATGGCCAACGGAACGGCGGTGAACATCTGCACCATGGTTTTCGGCAATATGGGAAATGACAGCGCCACCGGCGTGGCCTTTACCCGGGATCCGGCCAACGGAGAGAACCGCTTCTTCGGGGAATACATGATCAACGCCCAGGGGGAAGATGTGGTTGCCGGCATTCGCACCCCTCTACCCATCCGGAAGTTACGCGGGGAGATGCCGGACGTTTATCCGGAACTCATGCAATTACGGCACACCCTTGAAAATCACTACCGTGAAGTTCAGGACCTCGAGTTTACCATAGAAAACAAAAAGCTGTATTGCCTGCAAACCCGAAGCGCCAAAATGAACGCCGCTGCCCTCATTAAAACTTCCATCGACATGGTGAATGAGGGGCTTATTTCCGAAGAAGAAGCCCTGTTGCGCATCCAGCCCGATATGCTGGAACAACTGCTTCATCCCCGCCTTGATCCCGAAGCCAAGGCGGATGTTCTGGCCCGGGGCCTGCCGGCATCCCCCGGGGCCGCATCGGGTAAAATGGTTTTTAATGCGGACCGGGCCGAGAGTAAATCGAAACTGGGCGAAAAAGTGATCCTGGTGAGACAAGAAACAAAGCCGGAAGATATTCACGGATTTTTCGCCGCTCAAGGAATCCTGACCAGCCGGGGCGGCAAAACGTCCCACGCCGCCGTGGTGGCCCGAAGCATGGGGAAACCCTGCGTATCGGGTTGCGAAGCCATTGCCATTGACGACGCTGCCCGGGAAGCCGTGATTGGCGGAATAACCCTCAGGGAGGGGGAAATAATCACCATCGATGGCACCACCGGGAATGTTTACGGCGGTAGCGTTCCCACCATTGAACCGGAATTTGTGGAAGACCTGCTGGTATTGCTGGAGTGGGCAGACGAAATCAGCGAACTTAAAGTCATGGCCAACGCGGACACTCCCGATGGCGTTGCCAAGGCCAGAAAATACGGCGCCATGGGGATCGGGCTCTGTCGAACGGAACGGATGTTTAATCAGCAGGAAAGACTGCCCGTGGTCCAGGAAATGATCCTGGCGGAGAACACTGCGGATCGTCAGGCCGCCCTTGACAAACTCCTCCCATTCCAGAGAAACGATTTCAAGGAAATCTTTCGTCTGATGGATGGATACCCGGTGACCATCCGCCTTCTGGATCCCCCCATTCACGAATTTCTGCCTTCCGCAGACGAAGTCATCAGCGAGATTAACAAGCTCGGTGAGTTAAAGCAGACCATTGAAGGCATGTCGGATCTACCTGAAACGCTACAGCTAATCGATCCTGAACTCCACGGCCGTTATGCGGCCAGTCTTGAAGCCATGCTGCAGGGCCTGCAGGAACTCAAGGCCAAGCACCTGGAAGGTTCCATGATTGAAGACAAGAAACGCATGCTCAGGAAGGTCAGGGACCTGACCGAGATTAATCCCATGCTGGGGCACCGGGGGGTCAGACTGGGCATCACCTACCCCGAGATTTACGCCATGCAGATCAGGGCTGTACTCGAAGCCGCTGCCGAACACATTCGCGAAGGCGGCCGGGTGGCCCCGGAAATCATGATACCCCAGGTATGCACCCTGAAGGAACTCAAATGGGTTCACGGCTATGTGACTGATATAAAGAAGGATATAGAGAAAAAATTTGAGATCTCCATCCCCCTTGAATTCGGCACCATGATAGAAGTCGTCCGGGCCTGCATGCGCGCGGGCAGGATCGCGGAGCTGGCGGAATTCATGTCTTTCGGCACCAACGACCTGACCCAAGCCACCTTCTCTTTTTCAAGGGAGGATGCCGAAAACAAATTCCTGCCCCTCTACGAGGAACTGGGCATTCTTCAGAACAACCCGTTTGAAGTCCTGGACATTAAAGGCGTCGGCCGGCTCATGAAGATGACGATCAAGTGGGCCCGAAAAACCCGGCCCGGAATGACCGTGGGCATCTGCGGCGAGCAGGGCGGACATCCCGAATCCATCCGGTTCTGCCACCACATCAAAATGACCTATGTTTCCTGCTCACCCCCGAGGGTTCCCATCGCCAGACTGGCGGCGGCACACGCCAAGATCAAGGAGAAGGAATTCGTGTTTGATTAAAAAGCAAGCCCATTAAACAAAAAAAGCGCCGGTTCTCTTCGAATCAATCGGGAACCGGCGCTTTTTTTTCGAGACGTCCTTATCCTTCTTTCCGGCGTTCCTCCTCGCTTCTAATTTCGCGCCTGAGCAACTTCCCCACTTTGCTTTTGGGCAGCATGTCCCGGAATTCGATATACTGGGGCACCTTGTAGCCGGCCAGCCTTTTTCGGCACCACTTGATGAGATCGTACCCGGTGATGCCCTTGACATCCTCTTTTAAGACCACGAACGCCTTGATGCGCTCCCCCACTTTTTCATCGGGAATGCCCACAACGCAGGCGCCGATGACCGCCTGGTTTTCCTGCAACACCCCTTCGATCTCGGAAGACGACACCCGGTATCCTTTGTGCTTGATGGTGTCTACGGTGCGGTCCACGAAATAGTAATGACCCTTCTCGTCCATGGTCAATACGTCGGCGGTCCGGTAATAGAGAAGGCCATCGATTTCCACAAAGGCTTCCTTGGTTTCTTCCGGCTTGTTCCAGTAGGCGCTGACCATGCGGCCCGAATGGACCAGGGCCTCTCCCTGGTCACCGGGGGCCACGGGCTCCAAGGTGGCCGGATCCACCAGTTTGACGGTTTTGCTGGGCACCACCCGACCGATGCTCTTGGGAGGATTCTCCTCGTCGGTGGGACACATGGTGACGCCGCCACAGGTCTCGGTGGCGCCATATCCCTGGTAGATAGGCCGATCAAATTTCTTGCGCCACCGGTTGCTGGTCTCCTCCGGCAACACATCACCCCCATT
>JABGPV010000308.1 GCA_018644785.1 Deltaproteobacteria bacterium
GAAGTGGATGGTTTCACAGATCAAAATGAAAGGCGAGATAGGGTATTTGATTGAACTTGAATTAGCGACGAAAAAGGGTTTTCTCGACTTACCAGATGATTATCTAGTCGGAAGTTGATTAAGGCGCCCCTATCCGCTCTTTATTATGGTTATTTCGTCGGTAGCCGATTTAAGGGGATCTCTCCTAAAAATCCCCATGGATCGTGCGATGTACCCGCAGGAATCGCCCCGTGCTCCGACGAGCTGTTCTAAAGGCCCATTCTCGCACGGGGCGATTCCTGCTGGAGATCGAGAACCACTGGAAAGGCTTTCCCAAGCTTGTCGAAAACGTCCGCTCCTGTGCTTTTGGGGGAACCCAAATTTTTCGAAAATCGATTTTGGCATGGCCTCCATCTCAAAAATGGATTTGAAAGGAAAGCGACGAAGGCAACTTTTTAGCGGGTATCAGTAGCCCGACAAACAACCCGCCCTTATCGCTATGGGAAAGCTAACATTTAAATCATAGAGGGGTCAAAATTCGGTTGTCGCAAGGGGTCAATTTTCGGTTGACGTTTCGACATATCTTGATTCGGGGGCAATTCTCCCCTCATTAACGATGAGCGGGTCAAAACATCATCCCAGTTCAGATAGGCGGGATTTTTTTCATGGGGTTCTGGAAGAAATGTTAGAGCAAAGGTCGTCTTGCCGACCTGTCTGGGGCCACCCACAAAGACCATTTTGTTTTTCAGGTCTTCGTCAACCGAATCGTTGATGTATCGTCTATATATTTTTTCCATGGCAAAATCACTATAACACGATTTCACTCATGAGTAAAGTAGAGTGAGCACGATTTTAACAAGAAGGCAAAGTGAAACCTTGATAGGCTGTCCCGTTTGTAGAAAGGGTCAAGGGTAGAAGACCCCTTTATAAACCTTATTTTTTATAGGCGGAGTCATGATCCGGATGAAGGGAAATAAAACGCAGGTAATCACCCTCCATTGAGACTACGGCCCTGAAAGAACGAGTGATTCGAATAGAATAGAGGGGGTTTCCTTTCCGGGTCTTCATGTTCCTGATTCGCTCCAGGTTGAGCCCTGGTGAGCATCTAAGCTGATCGAAATCCATCCTGGAAAGGGTCTTGAGAGTCCTGATCAAGGAGTGGACTTCATTTTTTTGCAGCTTGAAAAGATCTTTTTGGAAATCCGGAAAGTTCAGGTCAATTCTCAAGGTTTTTCTCCAGGACCGAGAAGTCTGTCTCTGATGGTGAATTTTTTGCTTCCCAACGGTCGAAGGCTTTTAACCGGTCCTGAAAGGTCTTGTCTTTGAGAAGGTTAATTTCGAATTCACTGATTATCTCAACCGGTTTTAAGATAACCGTACCGTCGGGATACATATCAACCCTAACTTTTTTACCGGCATATTTTTTACCGATAGAGATTTGACCCTGTTTATTAACCTGTTTAACGTTTAGCATAGCCATGGGTTATGACCTCCATGTTATTAAAAGTAGATTTTATTAATGTACTATTTTAATAAATAGTGTAAAGAAAAATACACTCATGTTTTTCAGCAACCCCTCCTTAATCACACCAAAGACAAGCTCAGCTTAATGGCCCCATCGACTTCATCCATTCTCTCTTGGCTCAGACTGCCAATATGTTTTTCCAGTCTTTCCTTGGAAATGGTCAGTATCTGACTTGTTTTGATGATCGAAAGACGTTCAAGCCCCCCTTCGGGAGACCTGACCCGGACATTCATGGGATAATCCCTGATGGTGCTTGAAATGGCGGCTACAATCGTCGTCGCTGCCTTTTCATTGCCAATATCATTTTGAATAACGAGTGCGGGTCGCCTGCCCGCCTGTTCACTTCCCCTGGCGGGATTCCAGTTAACGAGCCATACGTCACCTCGCCTGGGAAAATCCTTCATTTTGAAACCTCCTTCTGAGCTTCAAGGGTCAACGCTGCGAATTTCTCATCTTCTTCAGCCATTTCTTCATAACCCTTGGCCATAAGGGCTTCAGTCTCTTTCTTGAGCCACAGGCTGAAAGCTTCCTGAGCAAGCTGGCTTTTTGCTATCCGACGGGTCCTCGATACTTTTTCGATAGCGTTATATGTCTCTTCATCAATGGTCAGGCTGACCTTTCTCTTGGTTCTCATTTTACGCTCCCTTTTTTACATATATTTTATACGATGATGTATCTTATTGATCGTCGTGTCAATTAAATAATCATCAGGTCATCCACAAATGCCATTTACGGGCAAACCTTAATCACCGTTTTGACCCCTCCATGGGAAAATGCTATAGGTGTTCATATTCATTATTGGAGGTCGCCTTGTTCTCTGAATTTTTCTCTTTTATTATTTCCTTCAGAACTCTCCTTGTCATCCGGCACCGGCTGTTATTATTGGCGGTGCTCATAGCCTCCTCCGGCTGTGCGTCACAATCCCTCCAGGGCCGAAATCAGGACCTGATTGTGTCCAATGAACAAAGTTGCTGGGACACACTCCGAAATGCCAAGGGCAACGAGAACAAACTCGCGTCCGTACTGGACCGGGAGACCGAACTTCTTCAGACCATGGTGGAGGAGCTTCTGGCGTCACGTGCCCAAACCATGCGAATTGTTCAGAAGCTTAAGGAGAACATGAAGGAAGAGGCCCCCATGCCGCCCGGGCTTCAAAACGCCATGAAAAAAAAGATGCGAAAGGGGCTTTCCCTGACCGACGGTTTCGCGGGTTTCATCGCTCGCCATTCCTGTTGGCTGCGGGCCGACCCAGAAATGGTGGCGGAAATGGGCCTGGATCCTGCAAACGAGACCACCCGACTCAAGGGTGTCATGCTCTCCCTTTCGGCATCATTGATGCTCTATGATACCTACCTGGGCACACTGGCCGTCTTAAACGAAGACGAACGCATCAGGCGCTTTTTAAACGCGAGCGATCTGGGATACGGCATCGAAGAAGATCAGATGGAGGCAATCACACAGGCCTTCCTGTCCCGATCAAACGCCCTATACGTGCAGGAGGGCATCGATTTCTATTCCAGCCGGATACAAGATTTTCCAGCCAGCCATGAGGGAGACAATCAACTCATCTATCTCAGTTTTCTCATTGAACAGAGCCCTTCCTTTGCCCTGCTTAGAGAAGGGTCGTCGGAGCGGGTAGAGGAGATTCAAGCCGAGACCCAAGTAAACCGGGTCCGGGACAATCTTCATGCCATCAATCGTTCGGTGGTTGGGGGCGTCAGCGGATTTTTCGGAAATGTGATGGGGCTCGTGGAGGAAAGAAAAGGCAAGCTTTATGACGATTCCCGGGTCCTTCAAGATGTGGGGAGGACTTTGAAGCCCGGGGACATTCTTCTGGAGAAAACCCCTTTTCGGCTTACGGACCGTTTGATTCCGGGCCATTGGGGCCATGCGGCCATCTGGGTGGGCAACGAAGAGGAATTGAAACGGTTGGGGCTTTGGGAGCACCCGGTGGTCCAAAAGCACCACAATGACATCAGACGCGGAGCGTCCGTGGTGGAGGCATTACGGGACGGGGTTCAGATGAACACCCTGGAGGATTTCCTCAATATTGATGATCTGGCCGTACTGCGCATGAAATCCATCAGCAATGAGGATCTAGCCCAATCCATCGTCCGCGCCTTTCGACAAATCGGCAAAGAATATGATTTCAACTTTGACGTGGAGACAACCGACAAAATTGTTTGCTCGGAATTGGTCTATCTGGTCTATCCGGACCCGGATTGGCCCACGGACAGAATCATGGGGCGATACACCATCAGCCCTGACCATGTGGCCCGAAAGGCCCTTAAAGACGGCCCATTAAGCCTGATACTTCTCTATCACGACGGGAGGATTCAGAAAAACCGGGATCAAGTCTTTGAGGAGCTTATGACGGAAAAAGCACATAAAACGTGCTGCCGCCCGTTGTGAGGCAGCCTTCCCGATTCTGAATAAAGTCACAGTTTGATATTCGCCCGGGGCACATGTCGGTGTCGGTGGGAATATAAGGGCACCTTGTGGTTTCAAAACGGACTGAAAAATCCAATCGTTCAGAGAAGGCTTTGATTCTCAATAGATCCGCGCCGGCGCCCCCCGCATTGAATTGATAAGGTCTTTTCGAAGAATACATGTCCGTGTCCTGGGTGTGAAAGAATCCGCCGAAAATCAATTCCCGGTTGGTTTCCGTAATGCCCACCCCGTAATCCTGTACCGTGACCTGAATACCCTCTTTCAGGGTTTCCATATGCAGTTCGATAATGCCCTCGTCCGGGGTGTTTTCAATGGCATTTTTCAAAATCCCGGATACGATCTTTTCAAGTACGCTGCGGTCCATCGTCAGCTGAACCGGTTCATCCGTTCGTAACGTAATGTCAAGATCCCTCGTTCCCATGAGGTCCCGGGCCTCCTGGAGGATATCATCTAAAAAGGACGCCATTTGGATGGGTTCGGGACTGATGTCGGAAATTGCAAAAAGGGCGTCGAGACGGCGGGCAATGTAATCAAGGATTTCCTCTTTTTGAGGTTTACTCTGGTCCCTGAATGCGTCCACCAAATCAGCTGCGTTTTCAATTATGTTCAAAATTCGACGTTGTTCCGCAACAGGACGCTGGTTCAGAATGTCGCCGATTTTGATTTCCAGATCCGCCAGTCGCTGGATCTGGCGCTGGCCCCTCTGAAAGGTTTTGTCGGCATTGGGGTTCTCATCCGGGTCCAGCTGTTGGTGCAGTCGTATAAATGCGGCTGAAAGCACGGCAAGGGGCGTTTTCAGTTCGTGGGACAGATGGTTGATGACCCGTTCCTTGGCCTTGTCCAGAACTTTAAGGTCGTCGTAAAGCCTGGCGTTTTCAAGGGCGATGGTGATGTAGTGGCTGACCGACAGAAGCAATTCCTCATCATTGGGCGTAAAATCTCCAGCGGTTTTGTTGATGACCTGAAGGGTCCCGATACAGGTTCCCTTTCGATTGATCAGGGGAAGGCACAGAATGTTTCGGGTTTTAAAATGGGTTTTTCGATCCACACCGGAATAGAACCGGGGGTCCCCGTAAGCGTCGTTGATAATCAGGGGCTTTTGGTGTTGAAAGACCCATCCGGCAATCCCGGTATGGGCCGGAAAGCGTATCTCGTTGGCCGCAAGATCCGTGGAAACCCTGGACCACAGCTCATTTTTTTTCTTGTCAAATATGAAGACCGAGCATTTCTCTGTACCCATGAACCGGCGGGTCCGGTCCATAATAACGTTAAACAGAACATCCATGTCCATTTCTGAAACGATTACGCGACCGAGTTCCAACAGCATGTGGTGTTGTTGAAGCTGCTTTTGCAGAAGCTTTATCTTTTTAGGGGAGACGTCATGACTTTTTTCACCCATGGGTAAGCCCTTATGTAATGAAGATTTTTTTGGGCACCCGGCTGATGATTCGGCACCCTGTTTCGGTGACCGTAAAAACACTTTCAATCCCCACGCCGAACGCATCGATAAAATTGATTTTGGGTTCGATGGCAAATGTCATGCCCGGTTGAAGGGGATCATGGTTCTTGGGGCCGATGATGGGCTGCTCAACCAGATCCAGGCCGATGCCATGGCCCACAAAAGAGACTTTATAACCGGGAGGGCCCAGATAGGTTTCGGCATATCCCAGGGATTTTGCCCTGGCAACCGAAGTTTCATAAAGGGCGTTGATGGAAATTCCGGGCCTGGCGATTTC
>JABGPV010000309.1 GCA_018644785.1 Deltaproteobacteria bacterium
GAAATTGTTTTGAAATATCAGGGAACCATCGACGAATTCATCGGCGATGCCATTTTTGTGATTTTCGGAGCGCCCATCCTGCGGGATAACGATGCCAAACGTGCGGTGGCATGCGCTGTGGAGATGCAACTTGCCATGGAACAGGTGAACGCAAAGTGCAGGGAGAAAGGGTATCCTGAAGTTCACCAGGGTATCGGTATCAATTCGGGCCAGCTGGTGGTGGGCAATATCGGAAGCAAAAAACGGATGAAGTACGGTGTCGTGGGCCGCAATGTGAACCTGACCGCGCGTATCGAAAGCTACACCGTTGGAGGCCAGATTTTCATCTCGGAAAACACCATGGAAGAATGCGGCCAGCACTTGTTAAGAATTGACGATCAGATTGATGTGATGCCCAAAGGGGTTAAAAAGCCCATCACGATCTACGAGGTGGGGGGTATCAAGGGCGAATTCGACCTGTTTCTGCCGGAAAAGGTGGAAGCGGCCCTGGTGGATTTGCCGCACCCCATCGCTATTGAATTTACGGTGCTTGAAGGGAAGCACGCGGGGGATACCCGTTATCAGGGGACTGTGGAGAAATTGTTTGAAAAAACCGCCCAGATATCAGCTGAGGTTTCGGCGGACAAACTGGTCAATCTGAAAATTTCACTTTTTGATCATGACAATAATGAGATCACATCGGATCTCTATGCCAAGGTGATCAAGAGCGTTTCGAAAGATCCCGCGATTTTTCATGTGAGCATGACTTCCGTGCCTCCCTCGGCGGCCACTTTCCTTGAGCATATGACGACTGAATCTTCAGCGTCTTGATAGAAACAGGAGATATTGATATATGCTAACCCAAAACCTGCAGCATGGTCATGAAAATCTTCCCGTTTTTTCCAAACAGACCATCATTGTACTTCTCGTGGACGACCAGGAGATTGTGGCCGAAGCCGTTCGGCGGATGTTATCGGGAGAACCGGATATCCAATTGGAATATTGCCAGGATCCCACAAAGGCCCTTGATCTGGCCAGGAAAATCCATCCCACCCTCATTTTGCAGGATTTGATTATGCCCGGGATCGACGGGTTGACCCTGGTTCGTTTTTTCAGGGCCTCAGAGGACACGCGCCAGATCCCGTTGATCGTGCTTTCCACCAAGGAAGAACCTGCTACAAAAGCGGAGGCCTTTGCCAGGGGCGCCAACGATTACTTGGTGAAGCTGCCCGACAGGGTAGAGCTCATTGCCCGGATTCGGTACCACTCAAAAGCCTATATTACGCTTCTTGAGCGCAACGAAACCTATGATGCCCTACTGGCCAGCCAGGCAGTCCTCAACAGCGAGCTTATGCAGGCGGCGGCCTATGTTCGGGCCCTGCTGCCCTCCAGACTGGCGGGACGTATCCGTACGGATTGGGAATTTATCCCATCCACATCCCTGGGAGGAGATTCATTCGGCTACCACTGGATTGACGAAGATCATTTTGCCATGTACCTGCTGGATGTATGCGGACATGGCATCGGGGCAGCCCTTTTGTCCATATCCGTCATTAATGCCTTGCGGTCCGAGTCCCTGAACCATGTGGATTTCAGAAATCCGGGCCAGGTTCTGGCTGAACTCAACCAGGTTTTCAAAATGGAAAATCATAACGATATGTATTTCACCATCTGGTACGGGGTGCATCAAAAACAGAAAGGTGAGATTACTTATGCCGGCGGCGGCCACCCGCCGGCCATTGCCATCACCGGTGATTCCCCGGAAACGGCCAAGCTGGTCAAACTGCCGGGAAAAGGGTTCATCATCGGCGCCATACCGGACAGAAAATATCCTGTTTCTTCATTTTCCCTGAAGCCTTTTACGCGGCTTTTTATCTACAGCGATGGGATTTACGAGATTGATGGTTGTGGCGACAAAGTCTGCATGGTAGAGGATTTTGTTCAGGCGGTGAGCGATCTTTATAGGGAAAACAACGCCCACGTGAAGGGTATAATCGATACCATGAAATCACGGCAGGGGAAGGGCATTTTTAATGACGATGTCTCCATACTTGAAATTGAGTTTGCATTGTCCGGCCATGATACTGAAAGTTCTCAGGAGGCTTGATCCAGAAGTGCTGCTATGCCACCTGAACGCCGAGGAAGATCAGCTGGATCTATATTCTCTGGGATAATCCGTTTTGGAATGACCCACTCCATTATTTCCAAATTCCTGGGAATGGTCCACATGGGAACATGAACCCGGTATTCCAATTAGGATTCTTCTTCTATGGGGCTGCAGACAAATACATTCCTTTCGTCATGCTCAAAATTGCAGTCCCTGTCCAAAATCTCCTTCAGGGCTTTCCGGGCCCTATGGAGCCTGACCTTGACCGCCCCGGTCCGGATTCCCAGGATGCCAGACACCTCCTGATGACTCAAATCCATGGTGTCGAAAAGGATAATCACCTCGCGCTTGGAGTCTGGCAGCAGATCGATCTTATTTTGCACGCACCTGCTCATTTCTCTCCTCTCCAGCTGAAGCTGAACCAAGGGCGGCTGAATGCCATCGATTTCTTGGTCTTCCCGGGTTGGGTTCTCTTTTGATGCCGAGGCCTTCCGGAAATGGTCAAAGCACTGATTTCTGGCGATGCGATAGATCCAGGGCTTGAATTTAGCCCCGTCATCCAAAGTCTCGAACTTTCTCTGAACCTTCAGGAAAACCTCCTGGACAATATCATCTGCGGCCCAATCGTCCCGGGTCATGGCCGCTACGTATTTTTTTACGGGAGCGTAATACTGATCGTAGATTTCCCAAAAGTCCATATTTCCCCCTTCACCTTAACCGCAACAGGAGGGTTTGGCCGAATCGGGACCGAAACCGGACTGATCACACACCGCAGCCCCACCCATGGTTTCCTTGATTCTATTGATCATGGCCAGATTGCCGCCAGTTTTCATCTGTCCCCCGATTCCCACCGCCGCCTTGATGTCTCCAACGGATATTTTGAGTTCGAGAGCTTTCGCATAGTAGTGATCAAAACAAGGTGCGCAATTTGCCGCCACCGCCGCCCCTAATCCTATCAACACCTTGATATTTCCGTCCATCATACGATCTCCTTTATTGGGTTTCAATACGAAAGACGAATTGAACTCCGAGTGGGTTACATTCCGCGGAACACTTCTCCACAAGTCTCCGCCTTCAGGTGGAGGATTTAGCTGGAAGGAATTATGGAACCGGTAACTTTTCGAGGGGACAAAACGTCTTGCGGTGTAAAACCACAATTTTGAGGAGAGCTGAAAATGGAAAAGGCAAATCAGAAATGCAGCGGTTCGGCGGAAGCTGAGAATCAGTGTAAGGGATCCAGGGGAGCAGCTTTGAAAACCATTATTGCCCACGAGCGAGTTCCGGGCTGTAAAACCGATCGGGAGTCAGACTGTCCTTGTTCCGGCCTCGATCGGCTGGAAGCCGATTTGGGCATCATGGGAAGCGCCACAAATCAGATGTTTGCCTCACAGGTTGCCGAAGACATAACCCCGGCGGAAGCCGTGGGCATGATTGAGGTTGACGCGAGGGATGGGTCACTGGTTTTCCTAGACGTTTCAACCGAAAAGGAATACCGCAACTGGCATTTAGAAAAGGCGATCAACATGGATATTTTCTCCCTGAAGTTCAGTGACAAGCTGAACAAGTTGGATAAGGAGAAGACCTATCTGGTCTACTGCAAAATGGGAGCACGGAGTGCAGCGGCACAGAAAGTCATGATAAAGAAGGGCTTCCGGAAAGTGTTCAATATCGTCGGCGGTCGGGACAGGTGGCGGTTGGAAGGCTTCCCCTATGGCGCCGGGCCGGCCGGGAAGGCCAAGGTGCGAAACTGCCCTGTCTTGATAATCCTAAATGCGGTTGCACGGCTAAAGACCAAACTCAGGGGGTTGCTGGGTTCTTTGCGGCCGACCGATGAAGTCGGGAACCATTGACGGGCCTGCTCATTTGTGGGTCATTACTGATTCGTTCTAAATCATAGGCTGACCCAAGCCTCAAAATTCATGTAACCTTTTTTCGAGCTGCAACGTCATATGCGACAAACAACAATTTGCACAGCTTAACAACGGAACAACATTATTCGATATCCTCGATAAACGATATGCTCTCGGAGATATAACCAAGGAAGAATACGAAGAGAAAAATGAATTTCTAAAACAAAAAAGATACGATTAACAATTTCT
The DNA here is from genome assembly GCA_018644785.1 of Deltaproteobacteria bacterium. The sequence goes on from JABGPV010000309.1 coordinate 4,186, forward strand.
TGGGAAAAATGGACATAATCATGTTGCTGAAATCCTATACCAAAGAAATCTTCAATAACGAGTGCATGCCAAGTGCAATGAGCGTGCAGTGTTTTGCACATCTGAACGAGGATGTGGGAGAGGTGCTTCCTTTTCTGAACGCTTCCCTCGGTGGGCATATCTACATTAAAGATCCCCCGTCCGTAACCTTTAAAGCTCAGGGCAAGCTGATCACGGTTCATCCCAAAAAAATTGCCATTAACGCTCTCAAGGATGAAGAAGAGGCTACAAAGATTGTAGAATGGCTCAAGACTGAAATTAATGTGGCCTGGGAGAACAGAGGAAAGATCGAACCGAGCTATGTGTCAGCACCGGCTCCAAAGGTTTTCGAGATACTCAAATTATTGCCCAAAACCAACTGTAAAATTTGCGGGCAGTCCACGTGTATGGTTTTCGCTTCTATGGTGGCAGACGGCGGAAAGCAGGTTGAAGATTGTCCACCGCTGGACGCTAATAACAGTATGAAACTGTCCGAATATATGAGCCACTTTCGTTTCGATTGGTAGTGTTCATTTGCAAAAAGAGGGGCCTGATTTGAAACCTTGATAAAAAAATGTGGCCGTATATCTCCTCACTTAAATCTTGCTTACAAATCTGACAGGTTCAAAGCATTTTGCGGCAGCAGAACTGTGACATATCATATTGATATTACATTGATATGAATTATTAAAATGGCTGCGAGAGATGGCAGTTACAGCCACCGCTATAGGACTTTTCAAAGGCGGCAAGAAGCTGGAGCCTATTGGTGCTTGACATCGCTTAATACGGCTGGCGTCTTGTTGCAATAGAAGGCTTCATTTGCACATGGCTGAAGTTTTACCCTTCCATGTTTTTCGGCACAAGCCACCAAGGCTTGCTATACGAATTCCGTTCCTGCCTTTGCCGGCCACTGGAATTCATTGGGTAAAGCCTTGTAGGTCTTAAGTTCGGCGGTCAGCATGTCGTGCAGTTTCTGCATCCGGGCACGGTTCGCCCGTCCCCGCGATCCCCACGCCAGGTTGGTCATCTCCCCCGGATCATCGGTCAGGTTGTACATCTCATACTGGAGCTTGGTGCCTTTATCGGTGAAATACACGGCATACAGCCAGTCCTCGAAGCGAATGCTGCGGATTTTGCCCGGGATGGTCGCAAAGGCATTCTTCATCCCCAGGTACTGGTCGAAGAAATACTGTAAATCCTCTGTGTAGAACATGATGTTGTCGCGGACACGGACCTTCGGGTCTCGCATGACGGGCACCAGGGACTTGCCGCAGATGCCCATCTTCCTCAGGTCCTCAGGGGAAGCGGCGCCGGTTATTTCCGCTATGGTGGGAACCAGGTCGATCAGGCTGGAGAAGGATGACGTGGTGCTTCCTTTGGGGAAAAGCTTCGGGTTGGAGATGACCAAGGGCACGTTGATAGTC
>JABGPV010000031.1 GCA_018644785.1 Deltaproteobacteria bacterium
CGCCCTGATCGGCGCCTTTGGCGTGGAAGACGTCGGCCGCCTGTTGCTGGTAGGGACGAAAGGAAAACAGGGCGCCTGAAAGGGTAGCGGGACGTACGGCGAAATTAACCCGTTCGCCTTTGACATACCCTGCAAGGTCTTCCGCCGGAAATCCGGCTTTGATGAGTGCCTGCTTTATTTTGCCGCGGTGGGCCGCTTTGATGTGAAATTCGGTTTTGGAAATGCGCTCGACCAGAAGATCCTTTATGTCGGGCGTGTGGACTATCTCTTCCGCAAGTAGTTCGCTGTCGGCATAGAGCAGGAGCCCTTCGCCATGGCGCCGAAGCTTCATGCGGCCGAACCTGGATGCGAAATCATTGATCCCCACCAGGACGTGATCCGGAACCGGGTATTTTGAATATTCGCACAGCGCATCAACAATATTTGTGGCGGGAATGCCGGCGGCCCGGGCATTCCAGATGGAAAGGGGGGTGATGCGGTAAGTATGTATGTGTTCAGGGGACTTGACCAGCTCCGCGAATCGGACCAACTCATTTCTGGCCCCTTCATAACGGGGGCTGCCCACCTCCACCAAAATGGTGTGATCGCCCTGGACGATGAGCGGGTTGGCGGGGTTGAAATCGGTCATATCTGTTCTCTCAGCTGGGGCACAATATAACCCAGGCGGACCAGGGCCGTCATGAATTGTTTTTCCTTTCCCGGTATGATAACAACATGTTTGTTGCCGGCCGGCCGGCACAGTTTCGACAGTTTTACATCGGATGAAACCAGTTTTTGAAGCACCGTGTCTTTGCATTTAATGAGGTGGCTTCTGCCTGCGTATTCAAGCCCGTTGGACCGCTTTTTCGCATCATTTAAAAGGGTCGTCACGGTTCCAGGAATGGGTTGGGCGGAGCGGGATTTCAGGAAGGTTTTAATCTCCTCGATGCGAGTTCCGTTTTGCGCCGCCTCAAGGAGGGTGCTTGTGGTCAGAACCCACAGTGCGGATGATTTTTTCTGGCAGATTTTTTCAAGGAAAAGCTTGTCTGCCGGCGACAGGGCCTGCGCGTCGGTCACCACCACATCATGATTCGGCAAAACCGTGAAAACCGCTCGTGTCTCAGTGGGTTCGGTTTCATAGTCATCGGTCATTTCCATGGCAAAAGCGCCAAGGGGGTTGAGCCTTATGTACATGAGCCCGTCGTAACGGCTCAGGAAGTTCGTACCTTCCATGCCCCATCCCCAGATGTCGTGGCAGTCGGAAAGGGCGCCGTCAGGTTGGATATAAGCCACGTCAATGAGTCCCAGGGTGGCCGCATACTCAAACAGGAAGGCCAGAATATATCGGGTTTTGACCATGGTCTGGTCTCCATACTCATCCAGGTGTCCATACTGGGAATCCCCTACATAGAGCTTCCAGGCGTACCGCACCACCTCGAAATCAAGACCTTCCGAATTCATGGCACGAATCAACTCTTTCACCGTGAGCCATCTGCCGGGGATACACAGCGAAAGACCGTCGTATAAAACCGGCCTTCTGGTATGGGCCGCAAACAGTGTTCTCCCCCTGGAAGATCTTTGTCCTTTGATCCGGTCCACCCTACTGAATTCATCCAGAAACTTGTTTATTTGCCATTTGCGCCATGCGTCTTTGATGATCTGTGGAAAGTCATTTTTAAGCGCTTTTTTCCCTTTGTTGGTAAGTTTGAGTGTGCTGCCATCCGTCTTTGCCAATCCCGTTCCCTGAAGCAATACGGGCCATGCAAAGGCCTGTATATGGCCGATACCCCCAAGGATATCAGATTCTTCATACCAGTCGCCTTCCTGAAGGAGTTTTGCCAGCCCCTTCTGGGCTGCCAAGGTAGGGCGTCCCGTCCTGGCGCTGACTTTGATTTTGCCCCCTTCAACCAGCCTCAAGACGGTTTCCATGTTATTGAGTGCGGCTGCCGCCGTATTGCGGACATTGAGATCCCTCTCCACCGTCCTCTCATCGATGTCAAGTCTGATGGATCTGGGTAGTTTTTTTGAATATTTAATGTGATCCTTTTGAGGTTTATTCAGGAATTCATTTAGTAAATTCCTGAGATCATCGGGGACATGTCCCTTAACGATAAAAAGGTCCACCAGATGGCCTTTGGGGGGCCAGTTCAGACTTTTCCCGATCGGCGGCGTATGATGATATTTGGCCTTGAATTGTGTTATGTGCAGCTCTCCTCCAGGGGAAAACGCTGCTTCCTGAACCGCTGCCTTTTCAATAGAGTCGAGCCTGCCAAAATGAGATTTCAAATTGGCGCTCAACATGGTGCCACAAATGGCGTGGACCATATCCATTTTTCGAGAAGGAATATTGTGACAGACCAATTTGGCCAGAGGTCTCAGGATGTCTAAAGTGTAGCTCTCGTACAGAGCGTCCAGAAGGGTGTCGTATGTGGGATTTTCAAGATATGCGGGCATAAAAGGCCTTCCGTTTCCTCTTCGCTTTTTCAAGTGACGGGTGTTGTATCTTCAGTCGCCGGTATGGTTTGAGATGGTAACCATATCAATGGAAATTTGTAGAAACCTTAAATGTGAGCCGCCTTTTCCAAAGCTTCTGAAGCCCACTGATTGATACTTTTTCCACGTACTTGGGCAGCAGTAGCCACGGCGGCATGAACATCCGGCGGAACCCGCAGCATTAGCTTTCCGGAGAAGGGCTTTTGTGCGGGCCTGCCCGTTTCCTTACTGATGGCCATGTAGCTATCCACGGATTCATGAAACGCAACTTCCAGTTCATCCACCGTGGTGCCGTGAAAACCGACAATATCCTTAATGCCGGCCAGATGTCCGACAAAAATGCGGTCTTCCTCATCAAACTCAATGCGGGCGATATAGCCCTTGTATTTCATCATGTTCATGATATTACACCTGCCTGATTCAAGAACTTGCGTGCATCTTTCACGCGATAGCGTAATGCCGCCTTGTCAGGATGCGGGCGGTGGAAATCTGCCCGAACGTCATTTAGGACAAAACTGACAGCGGAACCTGCCCTTTCCGTGCGAACCGCCCCCAAAGCCAGAAACAACGACTCAATCTTCCGCCATTCAATATTACCATTAACCGGATCGGCGAAAATTGTTCTGAGTGTCTTTCTCTGTTGGCTGTTCATGAAGCGAATGATATCAGATTTTGCTTTCATCGCAAACAGAAAAAACCATCAAACCAATATCTTTTTAAGCCGTTGCGGAATCTATAAGCAAACTCCATAGGATTGTTGACAACTTCCAATGTTGCGCATATGCTCACACCCATAAACCAAATCGGTAAATGTGCACCCAATTTCTCAGTTAATAGGTGCGTTTTGGACAAAGTCAATAAAAAAGAACTGAGCGAAATTGATATCTGCGATTTGTTCATCCATGATCTTAAGGCAAGAATAGCTTTTTCCAGCTCAGATTCAGCAATATGTACTACTAATCAGAACAATGCCTGTCCATTAGAATTATGAAAATATATAGACTATGAACGCGCAAGAACTGAAACAACTTGAAGATGATCTGTGGCGGAGTGCGGACACGCTCAGAGCCAATTCCGACCTTAAATCCAGTGAATATTCAACACCGGTGTTGGGGCTTATTTTTCTCAAATTCGCAGACAACAATTATCGCCGGAATGAAAAGGCGATTATGGCACAATACACCAAACTCCAGGGCACACGGAGGGAAAAGCCGGTATCGGAAATTGCCATTGAAAAATGCGGATTTTACTTGCCTGACCACGCCCGTTACGATTACCTGCTCAAACTACCGGAGGAGCAGGATATCGCCAAGGCCATCAAAAAGGCCATGGAGGCCATTGAAGATTATAAGCCGGAGTTCAAAGGCATCTTGCCCCAGGAAGAATATTTCAGACTTACCCGCACCGATAAGTCCATCCCCATGCAGTTGCTCAAAAATTTCTCAAATATTCCCGAAGATGCGGCCGAGGATATGTTCGGGCAGATCTACGAGTATTTTCTGGGCAACTTTGCCATGGCTGAGGGCCAGGGGGGTGGGGAATTTTTCACCCCACGCTCGGTGGTGCGATTGATGGTGGAAATCATAGAACCCCATCGCGGTACGGTGTTCGATCCGGCCTGCGGTTCCGGCGGGATGTTTGTGCAATCGGCTAAATTTATCGAACGCCATCGCAATGAGATGGCCAATGGCAACGGGGATTTGTTTGTTTACGGCCAGGAAAAAACACTGGAAACAGTCAAACTGGCCAAGATGAACCTGGCGGTAAACGGACTGCGCGGTGACATTCGACAGACCAACACCTACTACGAAGACCCTTTTGAGAGTTTCGGTGAATTTGATTATGTGTTGACCAATCCGCCCTTTAATGTGGACGACGTAAGCCTTAAACGGGTGGAGACCGATAAACGCTTCAACACGTACGGCATCCCCCGCAAAAAGACAAAGGCCAAGAAAAAAGACCAGGGCAACGAGACTGTGCCCAACGCCAACTATTTATGGATCAACCTGTTTGCCACTTCGCTTAAACCTGAAGGGCGGGCAGCCCTGGTCATGGCCAATTCGGCTTCCGATGCCCGCCACTCCGAAGCGGACATCCGCAAAACCCTCATCGAAAACAACCTGATCTACGGCACGCTGACCCTCCCTTCCAATATGTTCTACACGGTCACCCTGCCGGCCACCCTGTGGTTTTTCGATCGGGCCAAAAAGGATACCCGTATCCTCTTTATCGATGCCCGAAACACCTTTACTCAAATCGACCGTGCCCACCGGGAATTTTCCGAGGAACAGATCCAAAATATCGCCGTCATCAGCCACCTGCGTCGGGGCAAGCGCGGCAAGTTCATCCGCCTCATCGACCGCTACTTTAAACAGGGCATGGAGAAACTGATTGAAACCAAGACACAGGTGGAACCGGTGTCTGTGCAACTGTTGGATGTCCTGGACGGCAATGGGGGCAAAGAGGCTGTGGCCGATCTGGCAAAGAAATGGTCGGACCTGAAAAAGCTGCAAACCCGATACGACGGTTATCTGAAAAAGAACAGCAAGCAATCCTCTGTTGGGAAAAAGAACGAGGCCCAGCACGCTTTGCGTCAGGCCTTTGAGCCCTTTTTTGACGGATTGCATCAAGGGTTGAAACAATTGGATACAATTGTCCGCCGTCATGAAAAGCAACAGGCTGAAAAAGGCAGAAAGAAGGGCAAGCGCACCACCGTCGACAAACAGCTCAAGGAGCTGAAAACCGCCCTGGAGGCTTTGCAGGTTGCGGTGGAAACCGCGGAGGGATATTACAACCATATCCACTGGCTTCAGGATCGGTTCCCAAAAGCAACGTATGAAGATGTGATCGCCTTGTGTAAGCTGGCCGCTCCGGAAGAAGTGGCGGAACAGGATTATTCCCGGAACCCCGGTCGGTATGTGGGGGTGGTCATTGAGGAAGATGGCAAGACGCAGGAGGAATTTATCGAAGCGCTGCTTGCCATGAATCAAGAACTGAGCGGCCTGAACAACGAGGCACGAGCGCTTGAGAAAATCATTCATCACAATATTTTACAGCTTACCGGTGAGGAATGAATCCATTTATAGATTGAGGAAACGCTAATGACAGGTCTGCCGACTTCGCCATATGTGCCATTTCTGGAAGATATCAGCCGCCTTCTCGATGATGCCAGGCGGCAGGTCGCCCGAACGGTGAATGCTTTTCTCGCGGCAACCTACTGGGAAATCGGGCGGCGAATTGTTGAATATGAACAAAAAGGAAAGAAAAGAGCGGAATACGGCAGTGCTCTGCTCCAACGCCTATCAAGAGACCTGACTGAACGCTTTGGCAGAGGATTTGGCGTTGATAATCTCCAGAGAATGAGATCCTTTTACCAAGCATACGAACCTGAAATCATTTACGCGACATTGTCACGTAAATCTTAAGGGACGGACGTTTTGTCTGAGAAATACGCGACGCAGTCGCGTATTTCCAAAGATCAGGCCAGAAGGAAAGAATTTGAGACAGCAACTCATATATTTTCTTTGGAGGAGTTGGCTTCGGTTTTCCCTCTGCCCTGGTCTGCCTATGTACGGCTGTTATCCGTTAAAAACGTCCATGCAAGGGCATTCTATGAGACAGAAGCTCTGCGTGGAGGATGGTCCGTACGTCAACTGGTGAGACAGATCAACGCCCAGTTCTACGAGCGCACGGCCCTTTCAACGAATAAGGCGGCCATGCTTCGAAAGGGAACCATGCCGAAACCGGACGATACAACCTCCCCGGAGGCGGCTCTCAAAGACCCATACGTGCTGGAATTTCTCGGGCTCAAAGATGAGTATTCGGAAAGCGATCTTGAAGAAGCGCTTATCCGTCACCTGGAGGCATTTTTGCTGGAGTTGGGCGGTGATTTCACTTTTGTTGCACGCCAGAAACGACTTCGAGTCGGAGACGAGTGGTTCCGGGTGGATCTTGTGTTTTTTCACCGCGGTTTGCGCTGCCTTGTTTTGATTGATTTGAAACTCGGCAAATTCACCCACGCCGATGCCGGCCAGATGCATCTGTATTTAAACTATGCGCGAGAACACTGGACAAGGCCTGAAGAAAACCCACCTGTGGGACTGATTCTCTGCGCTTACAAGGACAAAACCGTGGCAAAATATTCACTGGAAGGTCTTCCAAATAAAGTCATCGCCGCCGAATACAAAACAGCCCTGCCTGATGAGTGGGTTCTGGCAGAGGAGCTGTCGCGGACAAGGAAGGCTCTTGATGCAAGAAAAGAAGCGAAAAAGGACGGTACATTATCATGATGGACGGATAGATAGGCGTTTTCAATGTGTACAAAGCAGGGTAAGGATAATTTCCATATGAATACAAAATTTCGTAAAAACCTTTCAAAATATCGTGGCGATGTCGGCGACACGAAACAAAAACGTGTCGATAATCCTTGCATACGTCGACACGTTATAAAATTGCGTCTATGGAAACGACACATTATTGGTCAGGATAACATGGTCATAAATCCCATTTTTTGGATATGTTTTTGATGTATGGGCATGGCTTGGACACAAAAAAGAGGGAAAGTGGTTGTCAAGAAAATTGCCCGGAGAAGGGCAATGGAATGCCGGTATGCGTAGCAATTCCCGTAAATCAAACCGAAGATCGATTCGCTTACCGGGATACGATTATTCTCAAGCCGGGGCGTATTTTGTGACCATTTGCACCAAAGACCGGGAATGTCTTTTCGGCGATATCGTGAACCGGGAAATGGTGTTGAATAACGTGGGTCGCATGGCGGAAACCGTATGGAATGAATTGCCGAAATTCTATCCACGTGTTTCAACCGATGCATTCCAAATCATGCCCAACCACATCCACGGAATCATTGTCATCAATCGTTCCGATGCCATTCCCGCCGTAGGGGCAGGCCCCTGTGCCTGCCCGTTGGTTACGCAATCACGGGGAAATGTACATCCACGGAAGAACGGGCAACCGCGGGGGGACGACGGGCAACCACAGGGGGTTGCCCCTACGGGGGTAAAACCGAGGATTGGTCGTGCATTGTCATTGCCGGATATTGTCCATCGGTTCAAAACCATGACCACGAAACGGTACATGGACGGTGTCAAACAACACGGATGGCCGTCCTTTCCGGGAAAATTATGGCAACGCAATTATTATGAACACATCATCCGCAACGAAAACGACATGGTCCGAATTCGGGAATATATCACCAACAATCCGGCCCAATGGGACACGGATCGGGAAAATCCCATGGCCAAAACAAACCACAACCTGCGGGGCCGGAAAGGCATCGATGAAACCACAGGCATCATATAAAACAATGCCCAACCAAACCCACACCATCATAAAACCCCAACCCGTAGCGTTAACCTCCGTAGGGGCAACCCCCCGTGGTTGCCCTTTTGGTCTCAAATTAGAGGCAAATAATGAGAAAAATTAAAGTTTTGGTAGGTGCGTTGTGATTAAATGGCCCTTCATTACAATAAATGAATTAATTGAAAATGAAGAAGCAAATTTGCAAACGGGACCTTTTGGGACCCAACTCAAAGCAAGCGAGTATGTCACAAGAGGTATCCCCGTAATCAATGTCAGAAACATTGGTTATGGAAAAATAAGAAACGAGAAACTCGAATTTATTGATGAGCAGAAAGCAGCTAATCTAAGTGTTCATAACCTCAAAAAGGGAGATATTGTCTTTGGAAGAAAGGGTGCTGTTGATAGACACGCTTTAATAGACGAAAAGACGGAAGGTTGGGTCCAGGGATCAGACTGTCTTAGGTTAAGAGTAAAAAGTAAGCAGGTCTACAATAAGTATTTATCAAATTATTTTGCTACTTCTGGGCATAAATATTGGATGGAAGCACTATGCTCTTTCGGGGCAACTATGAGTTTTCTAAACCAAGATATCGTCAAGAGAATAAAGGTTCCTCTGCCTCCAATTGAAAACCAAAAGAAAATAGCCGCCACCCTCTCCACCTACGACGACCTGATCGAAAACAACAAGCGCCGCATTGCGCTGCTGGAAAAAATGGCCGAGGAGATCTACCGCGAATGGTTTGTACGGATGCGGTTTCCGGGGCATAAGAAGGTCAAGTTTTATAAAGGATTGCCCACCGACTGGATCAAGACAAATGCCAAATCAATTGTTGATCGCAAACCATTTGGGAAAATCTACAGGGAAAAAGACCTTCATGACGACGGAAATATAGTTGTTGTAGACCAATCTCGATCGGATCAGCTCGGCTTTTATGACGGCGATCCTCAGCACATAGCAACTTCAGACAATCCAATAATTCTATTTGGTGACCACACCTGCAAAATGGTATTAATGACTAAACCGTTTTCTCTGGCAGAGAATATGATTCCCTTTTTGCCCAAAAACAAAATACCTCCTTTTTTTTTATATCATTTGATAAAAGACCTGACCAATACGAGTGAATATAAACGCCACTGGACTGAGCTAACAAATAAAGATGTTCTGATACCATATGAACGATTGCAGAAGCGATTCGATGCGATTGTTAAAATAAACCATAAAAAAATAGAGGTCTTGAATGAATCAATCGTGCATGCTTCTAGGGCTCGCAATATGCTACTTGGCCGTCTAATCTCCGGAAAACTCCCAGTAGATTCACTAGACATCCAACATCCACCCAGCATGCAAAACGAAAAGGACGTTGACCATGCCCAACTTCATCTCTGAAGACGACATAGAGCAGGCAATCTTAAAAAAGCTGAACCGACAATACGGTTACGAGCTGCTAAACTGCCACACCGCCGATGCGGAGGATCTGAACGACGGGTCCAACCGCCCGAACAAACGCGACGTCATCTTGAAAGACCGGCTGCGTCAAGCGGCCTTACGGTTAAACCCCACCATCCCCGAAAACACCATCGACGAAGCCCTAAAAAGGCTAACGGACAAGCGCCATGCCATGTCGCCCATCGCCGCCAACTGCGAGATCGACGAGCTGATCCGCGACGGCATCCCGGTTGAGTTCGACGATGCAAAAAGCCGAACCCAACATGAACAAGTGCGCGTCATCGATTTCAACAATACGGATCAAAACCGGTTTCTGGCCGTCTCCCAGCTCTGGATCAAAGGGGAGTGCCGTTACCGGCGGCCCGATATCATCCTCTATATCAACGGCATTCCCCTGATCTTCATTGAATTAAAAAACTCCAACATTAAACTGAAATCCGCTTTTGACGACAACCTGACCCGCTATAAGCACGATATCCCCCAACTATTTCTCACCAACGCCTTTTGCATCCTCTCCAACGGCATCGAAACCCGGGTGGGCAGCTTTACCGCCGGGTGGGAATTCTTTTTCAACTGGTTGCGGGCAACGGATGAAAAGGAGCGGATCGATCGTCAACGGATCAAACGCCAAGGAACCAGCCTGGAAATCGCCGTGGCCGGACTGTGCGCCCCGGATAGAATGCTGGACTATATCGAAAACTTCATTCTCTACTATCAGGAGAACCAGAAAATCATCGCTCAGAACCACCAGTTCATGGGCGTCAACAAGGCCTATGACGTATTCCTCAAACGAGAGGAAAAGGGGGGCAAGCTGGGGGTGTTCTGGCATACCCAGGGGGCGGGCAAGAGCTTTTCCATGATCTTTTATACCCGCAAAATCTTCAGAAAATTGACCGGCAACTACACCTTTGTGGTGATCACCGACCGGGAGGACCTGGACGGCCAGATCTATCGCAATTTTCTGAATACCGGATCTGTGAAGAAGAGCGACGCCGCCCAGCCCAAGGACAGCAAGGAGATGCGGAAATTTCTGGGGCAAAACAAGCGCATCGTTTTTACCCTAATCCAGAAATTTCGCTATCCCAAAGGCAAGAAATATCCCTTGTTGTCCGACCGTGACGATATCGTTGTGATGGTGGACGAGGCCCACCGTACCCAGTACAAAACCCTAGCCGAAAATATGAGACAGGGTCTGCCGAAGGCTCAGTACCTGGCATTTACCGGCACACCGCTGCTGGGACGGGAGCGGAAAACCAGCGACTGGTTCGGGGATTATGTGAGCGAATACAACTTCCAGCAATCCATGGATGAAGGGGCTACCGTTCCGCTTTTTTACAAGAAGCGGGTGCCCGAAGTATTGAACCAGAATGAAGACCTGAGCGACGAGTTCTACGAGATTCTGGAAGATGAAAATCTCGATGACGTCCAGCGGGCCAAACTGGAAAGGAAATTTGCCACCGAGATCGAGGTGATCAAGCGGGATGACCGCCTGGAAACCATCGCCAAGGACATTGTGTACCATTTTTCCCGCCGGGGCTATCTGGGCAAAGGGCTGGTGATATCGGTGGATAAGTTCACCGCCGTGAAAATGCTGGACAAGGTGCGGCATGACTGGAAAGCGGAAATCAAAACCCTGCTCGGCCGCATCAAGAACTCAGACAATGACATTGAAAAGGCCCGGTTGAAAAAAGTAACTGCCTATATGCGCAAGGTTGAAATGGCCGTGGTGATCAGTGAAGATGCCGGAGAAGAGAAAAAGTTTGCCGATCGGAAACTGAACATAAAACTGCACCGCAACCGAATGAAGTGCTTGGATGAACACGGCCACGACATCGAGTACAACTTCAAAGACCCTGACAATCCGCTGCAATTGGTCTTTGTGTGCGCCATGTGGCTCACCGGATTCGATGTCCCCACCTTATCCACCCTCTATCTCGATAAACCCATGAGGGATCACACCCTGATGCAAGCCATCGCCCGGGCCAACCGGGTGACGCCGTTTAAGATCAATAAGGTGACCAAGAGAAACGGTGAGATCGTGGACTATTACAATGTCTTTCGGAACATGAAAAAGGCATTGAAAGATTATGCCCAGGGCGAAGAGGGATTGGATGAGGCGCCGGTCAGGGAAAAAGGAGAGTTGTTCAAGCTGTTGGATGAGGCCATTGGGCAAGGGGTGGAATTCTGCCGGGAGAAAGGGATCGATTTAAACAGTATGTTGGTGAAGGATGAGGTATTTAAGAATATCAAAAAATTCAAGACCTACGCCGATATTCTGCTCCGCAAGGACGAGTGGCGCAAGGCGTTCAATGTGTATGATAATACGATTTCATCCCTGTACGAGGCCTGCAAACCGGAGATCTTGGGGCAACGGCAGCAACCACTGGTTTCTGTGTTTCAATATTTGCGAGGGGTTATGGAGAGCATCATCGAGCAGCAGGATATCGATGCCGCTTGTTTAAGAATCGCGAAGTTGCTCGATGAGAGCGTGGTGGTCGACCCTTACCACGGGCGACCTACCGGTGAAGAAGTGCCGGAGTATCAAATCGTTCAAAAGGGCAAAACCTGGGATTTAAGCAAGATTGATTTTGAAAAATTGAAGGATGACTTTCAACATGCGGCTTACAAAAATATCGAAATCACCGACCTGCGGGTATTCATAGAGCGAAAGCTGGAGCAGATGATCCGGAAAAATGTGACCCGAATGGACTTTGCCCAACGATTGCAGGAGATCATCGATACCTACAATGCCGGCGGCACATCCACGGAGGAGTATTATAATAACCTGATGAACCATGCCCGGAAGATGAAGGAAGAAGACGAGCGGCATGTCCGAGAAGGGTTGACCGAGGATGAATTGGAACTGTTCGATCTGCTGAAAAAAGAGAAAATGACGAAACCGGAAATCCAAAAAGTCAAACTGGCGGCCAAGTCTCTGTTACATCGTTTGTTGGAGGAACATCCCAAGGTGCTGGTCCAGGATTGGTTTAAGGACAGCCAAAGCAGGAAGGTTGTTCGCGCCGCTGTTGAGGAGGTTTTGGACGAGAACTTACCGGATAGCTATGACCGCGTGCTGTTCAAGAAAAAATGCAACAACGTTTTCGAATTAATATTCGATCATGCCAGTCAAGAACGAAAATGGGCGGCGTGATAAACGGCGGAATGTCATGAAGAAAGTGAAAGAAATGCCGGCATTCAACCGGCCCCGCGAAAAGCTACAGGAAAAAGGACCGAAGGCCCTATCAGACAAGGAATTATTGGCGATCCTTCTGGGCAGCGGCACTCAAACTCAGGATGTATTGACCCTGGCGGGACGTACTCTGAAAATCCTGGATGAGACCAGTGCCAACCCCACCCTTGAGCAGCTCCAAGCCATTGACGGCATCGGCCCGGCCAAGGCGACCACGATCCTTGCCGCCCTTGAATTCTCCCGCCGCCGTATCCGCCCCGAAGGATTTAAAATCGGTTTGCCGCCGGATATATTGCCTCTGATCCAACATATGGCGGACCGCAAACAGGAACACTTCCTGTGCATATCCCTAAACGGCGCATATGAGGTCATCGCTGTTCGAACGGTCTCGGTAGGTTTGGTCAACAAGACCCAAGTTCATCCCCGCGAGGTCTATGCGGATGCACTCACCGACCGCGCCACAGCCATTATTGTGGCCCACAACCATCCCACCGGCAACCTTACCCCCAGCAAAGACGATATGGCCATCACCAGACAGTTGAAATCGGCCGGTGAAACCCTCGGCATCAGGCTCCTTGACCACATCATTTTCAGTCACAAAGGATATTACAACTTACTGGAGAATCACGAGTTGGAACGATACTGAAATGAAATATCGCAAAACCACAGATGAAGATCCAGTTCTGCTTTTAGGGGAGGTCCACTGAACCATGGCTGAAAAAACACCCACACCTTCCGATTACAAATCAGCTCTTGAAGCCATCAAGAAACGGGTCCGATCCGCACAGTACGATGCCCTAAAAGCCGTTAACCCTGAATTGATTACCCTCTACTGGGATATCGGCGACATCATTGTAATCCGTCAGAAAAGCGCGGCCTGGGGCAGATCCGTGGTGGTGCAAGTGGCTGCCGATTTGCAGCAGGAGTTTCCGGGTATTTCGGGTTTTTCAGCGTCCAACCTGTGGCGGATGCGCGGTTTTTACAAGACCTATGTGGAAGACGAAAAACTCGCACCAATGGTGCGAGAAATCGGATGGACGTACAACCTGATCATTTTGGATAAATGAACCAATCAATGGAGGCATCCTAATGCCCACCTGCTGGATCATCGCCGGCCCCAACGGCGCGGGTAAAACCACCTTTGCTCTGGATTATCTGCCCAAGACGGCAGAGTGCACCAATTTTATCAATGCGGATCTGATTGCTGCCGGCCTTTCCCCTTTGGCGCCGGCACGGGAGCTTTTAACGGCCAGTCGGATTTTTTTGCGGGAGGTTGAAGAGCGCATTGCCGAAGGCGAGAACTTTGCCTTTGAAACCACCCTTTCGGGCCGTGGTCATTTAAAACGCATCAATCAATTGAAAAGGTTCGGATGGCAGACAGAACTCATTTATCTGGGGCTACCCGATGTGGAAATGTCCAAAATGCGTGTTGCCGAGCGCGTTTCCCATGGCGGCCATGATATTCCGATCAAGGATATCGAACGACGCTTTCCGCGCAGTCTTCATAACCTGCTGACAGAGTATTGCAGTGCCGTGAATCACTGTTTATGTTTTATGAATCACGGCGATAACCCGGTACCGATTTTCGAGCAACGGGGAGAGGTTCGGGATATTTTCCATAGAGATTTTTTTGATTTGTTATCACAGGAGGCTGGATTATGATTTCCACTCATAAAACGATACCTTCGGAAAAGGGTAAAGAAATATTAAAGACGCTCAAAAAGACGGCGGCGGAAACTCTGGAGAGAAAACGTAAACTCGGTCATTATGTGGTCGTTTGGGATGGTAAAAAGCCTGTTCAAAGGGGTGATGACGCCCCTATCGTTAAAGGCTAGTCCTTTAATCTACGGAGCACCCAAACCAAAATCTTTTCCTAAGTTAAAGGAAACGCGTTCTCTTTAACTCACGCGTTTGCTAAGTTAAAGAAAAGGGGAAGTAAGGGGCGTTCATGCAGTTATGCGTTTATTCCCGGATTTCAAGAATCCGGCAGGACTGGGATATGAAAGGAAATATTTCCCAACGCCGAAACCCCTTGATCGCCGATATGTTCCGCCGCATCGAGATGGTGGAGGCCTGGGGCCGTGGTATGCCCTTGATCCTTAAATATGCGCCGGACGTCGTTTTTCGCGAAACCGGAAATCTGTTCATTGTTACTTTTAATCGGCCTTCCTTCCTGAAGCCGAAAGATGAAGGGGAGGCCGCAACCCAAGAAACTACCCAAGAAAAGAGTAAATTACCCAAAGAAACCCCAAAGAAGTGATTCTCGTTGCCATAAAGAAACAGCCTGCCATCAGCATCAGGGAACTATCTGTTCAATGCGACATGAGTGTCCACAGCGTACTACACCACATTAACAAGCTTAAGGAGAGCGGCGCCATCCGGCATGTGGGGTCGACTAAGGCGGGGAGGTGGGAAGTAATCGAAGACAGCTTTGATGCACCGGGCGGTGGCGGAGTTGGCGCTGAGGATGAGTGATTGACGACAGCGTTATTGGAAAAATAGAAAGAGACAGGTGCCTGTAGACCGGAGGTTTATGCTGTGTATGGTTTATGGGATTAAAGTAACCGGGCTGGAATATCTTTTTAAGCTGTTTCGGAATTCGGAGTTGAGCTGAAATGGAATTGGGGAAAACATTATCTCAAAATTATTTCCCTGATACATTTATACGTGGAATCGGATGGGGAGGTATCTCCAGATAATATGGTCCAAGAATTGAAAAAGTATTCAGAAGCCGCCATTCTTGAGCGGTTTCACGATCTCATTTCAACGCCAGAGGTGAAAACCAGGCTGTGGGATGAAGCCTATTTCGTAGAAACAGTTGGTTGAAAAAGAATATATTCAATAATCGGGATCCTTCTTTACCCTTGAGTTTCCAAGGCCGACCTATGTGAAAGCCAAAGACGATGTCAGCAGGACGTCGGAAAAAGCGACCACTCAAGTCACCACTCAAGTCACCCGGCTTCTCGAAGTATTGCAGGGTGAAATGACGCGTGATGAAATCATGAAAGAACTTGATTTAAAAAACAGGATGCACTTCAGCAAAGCATTTCTGAGGCCAGCAATAACAAACGGGTATATCGAAATGACCATCCCGGATAAACCCAACAGCCGACTGCAAAAATACCGCCTTACCGGCAAAGGAAAAACATATATTGCGTGGAAGGGTTATGAAGGATCAAATTTGCCCTTGACCCATCTCTGACCAGAGAGGCCCTCTCCACATGGAGATTCCCCATGTAGACAGGCCAATCCGAAGAATGGGGAATTATTTACTGAGTTTGGTGGAAGGAAACAATTGAGGGCCAGAGAAATCCGCGACGGATTTGTCATGTGAGGGCTGGTCTTTCTGTTCACTATCCGTTATAATCGGTTCGTCGTAGAGGTGCTCTGAAGGCAAGATGAAACGCAGGGGGGAGATCATGGATCTGAAAGTTTTAGAAGATTTGCCACCTTGGGAATGGCCTCAAGGTACGGACAAAATGCTTTTGGGTGTCCTTCGTGACAACCAAAAGGAGAAATCCGATCGTCTGCTCGCGGCAGGATTCGCGGGTGATTATACGGTCATCAATGATGAACTTTCTGCCGTATTGCTTTCTATCGTGCGTAACGGTGAGGAATCGGAGGATCTTCGTGCAAAGGCGGTGATATCTCTGGGGCCGATTTTGGAAACCGCGTATATCGACGAGTTTGAGGATCCCGAAGCCGTGCCCATTTCCGAAGAGACATTCCACACAATCCAGACTACACTCCGCAAGCTCTACATGGATACTGATGTTCCCATGGAAGTTCGTCGTCGAATTTTGGAGGGCTCGGTGCGGGCTCCGCAAAAGTGGCACCAGGAGGCAGTCCGTGATGCCTATTCCAGCGGTGACGACTTATGGCGGCTCACTGCCGTCTTTTGCATGCGGTATATTCGGGGCTTCGATACCCAGATCCTGGAAGCGTTAAAAGCCGAAAACGAAAATATTCATTATGAGGCGGTTTGCGCCGCGGGGACCTGGGAGGTGGATGCCGCCTGGTCGCACATCAAAAGTCTCGCCAATAGCGAGTTAACGGACAAATGGTTTCGGCTGGCGGCCATTGAGGCAGTGGCGAGCATCCGCCCGCAAGAGGCCGCAGAGATCCTCAGTGACCTGACCCAATCCGATGACGAAGACATTGTCGAAGTCGCCTTCGAGGCCATGGCTATGTCTGGTTTGCTTCCGGACGAATATTACGATGATGATGACAGTGACCGGGATGAAAGGACCCTCCACTGAAAGTTTCCGCCTCATCATGGGGAGGAGATATGGAAAATCGTTTACGCCTTTTCATGGCGAAATTCTAGAGGGTGGAAAGACTTTTTTGAGGCCCGTATAATTAATTGCATTTTAGACAAAGAATTTGAGGAGGAAGAGGGATGAAAGTAATCGCATTTAACGGAAGTCCGCGGCAAAACGGCAATACGGTGGGATGCTTGAATACGGTTCTGGGTGAACTGGAAAAAAATGGCATTGAAACCGAATTGATCCAGGTGGGAAAAGAAAAAGTACGGGGGTGCCTGGCCTGTTACACCTGCATGAAAAACCAAAATGAACGATGCGCCGTTGAAGACGATCCGGTGAATGACTGGATTCAGACGATGAAACAGGCAGACGGCATCCTTCTGGGTTCACCGGTCCATTTCTCCGGTGTGGCCGGCACCATGAAGTCTTTTCTGGACCGGGCCTTTTTCGTAGCTTCCGTCAATGGCGGGCTTTTACACCACAAAGTGGGCGCGTCGGTGGCAGCGGTCCGCCGGTCCGGCGGCATCCCCGCCATAGACACTCTGAATCACTACATTCAATATTCTGAAATGATCATGCCCGGTTCCAACTACTGGAATGTGGCCCACGGCATGGACCCCGGTGAGATGGAGCAGGACGGCGAGGGGAAACAGATCATGGAGGTGCTGGGCCGGAACATGGCGTGGCTGCTGAAAGTGATGGAGGTGGGGAAAAAGGAGGTGCCGACACCGGCACCGGTTGATAAAACCCGCACCAATTTTATACGATAACATTGCTGAATAAAAAACTCCCATGAATAAAGAAAACCAGTGCAAGCCGGATCCGGCGGTTTTGCTTGAACTGGCCAAAATGCGGATGCCGTTTGGGAAGTATAAGGGGCGGCTTTTGATCGACCTGCCCGAACCTTATGTGGTTTGGTTTTCCCAAAAAGGATTTCCCGCAGGACGTTTGGGTGATATGTTGCGCATGGTTTATGAGATTAAAGTAAACGGGTTGGAATATCTCTTTAAGCCGTTGCGGAATCCGGAGCTGAGCTGAAACGGGTGGCCTCATCCGGGCAGGAAACGTGGATGGGGCCGGCTGATGGCGATAATTTCCCTCTGGAACAGAGGTTGACATCTGGCGGAGATTGGCCAGACCACCATCTTTCCGCATAAATTCCGGATTCTTCTTGCCTGAAAATCCATATTTCCCTATAGTTCCCGCTCGAAGATCAAATTTCGGCCACACACCGGAACCATTGAATATTGGCAAACCTTTATCAATTCCCCAGGAGGTAACAATGCGTCGCAAACCCACAGTTCTTCTGATCTCCACCATGGATACCAAACATCAGGAAGCGGAATTTGTCATGACCTGTTTGAAGGAAGCCGATGTGGATGTATACACCATTGATGCGGGCATCATGGGTGAAAGCCCCATTCCCGTTTCCGTGAGCCGGGAGGAAGTGGCCCAATTGGGCGGAGAAACCCTCTCAAAGGTTCAGAACATGGGCCATGAAGGCCGGGCCCTGGCCGCCATGATCAAAGGCGCCATCCGCAAGGTTGAGCAACTTTATCAGGAGGGCCGTTTCGACGGCGTCTTCGGCCTTGGAGGATCCATGGGCACCACCCTGGGCACGTCGGTCATGCGCACGTTGCCGGTGGGCGTCCCCAAAGTGATGGTCACCACCATGGGGTCCAGAAACACACGGGGGTTTGTGGGAACCAAGGATATCCTCATGCTGCACTCGGTTTGCGATCTGGCGGGACTCAACCGCATTACCCGAAAGGTTTTACATAACGGGGCCATGGCCATGGCCGGAATGGTCCGATACCCGGCAGAAGCGCCCTTAAATGATAAACCACTGGTCCTGCTCTCCACCCTGGGGACCACTGAAACGTGCGTGAAAATAATCCGCAGTCAGTTGCTGGCGGACGGCATGGAGCCGGTGGTTTTTCATACGGTGGGTGCCGGGGGACAGGCCATGGACGAAATGATCGAACACGAGCGTCCATTTGCGGTTGTGGACCTGTCGTTACATGAAATCACAGATCACCTTTTCGGCGGAGACTATGACGCCGGGCCAGATCGGGGAAAAGCGGCTCTTTCGGCCGGTATTCCAACGGTTCTGGTGCCCGGGAATGCGGATTTTCTGGTTACAGGCCCACTGGAAGATGCCAGGAATAGGTTTCCCGGCCGTGCTTACCATATGCACAATGCCGCCATAACAGCACTTTCCGCATCGGACGAGGAAATGGCGTTTCTGGGCAAACACCTGGCCCAACTGTGCAACGACGCAAAAGGCGCTTATGGCTTGCTGGTTCCCATGGGAGGATTTTCGGCTTTTGATTCTGAAGGGGGAGCCCTGTGGAACCCACAAGGCCGCCAGGTTTTCGTAGATCACCTGACAAAAAATATTTCGGGATCACAGGTGAAAGTTCTTGATTGCCACATCAACGACCCGGAATTCGCCCTGGCGATCATTGAAAATATGCGTGAACTGACAGCGGGTTAGCGAATCAAACTTTTTTAACGCCCCCTCAGTGGCCCTGGCCCTGAGGGGTTTTCTTGGATTTCTTATTTTGCTCTGGCTTTTGTCATCATAGCCGCTGCAAAGGCTTTCGCATCTTCCAGATCTGCCTCATCCGGATGGCCCACGGCACTTTGCGCTTCCAGGGCCCAGCCCCTGTGCTCAGCCTTTTTCAAAAGTGCTTCAACGATCGCCTGTTTAACAACACCGCGGGAACCGAATGTCCCCATCACTTTCAGACCCTTTGCCAGGCTGATGGCAGAATAAAAGGCCGTAATGGCCAATTCACCGCCACGGAGGGAACCATGGGTTGCGAAAAATGCGACCTTCATTCCTTCGGGTAATCCCTTGACAAAGGTTTCCATTTTCGCGGGCAGCCCCATGGATTGAACAGGGAATCCGCAGAAGATCAAATCGTATTCGGATAGATTCGAGGCCTCTTCCGCCAGACAGATTTCTTTTTCGCTTTGCTCAATGGCATCATAGATGGCATCGGCCACTTTTTTGGTGTTTCCAGTATCTGAGTAGTAAGAAACCAGCACTTTCATTGTTCGTTCCTCCTGGAAAAAAGTTGTGCAGCACGCCTTCAAGCGCGTCGACGGCCAAAATGGATCCTTAGATCAATTATCGGATTCTGAAGCGAGTTCCCTCAGAATCTCGGCATTTTTCTGAATTCGCGCCTGGTTTTTCTTGAGGTTTTTCTTATTGCTCTTTGCTTTCCTGGCCCGTATGAGGCTGGTCTGTTTACTGTTGGAACCCATACTATGTCTCCTTGTTTGCTGTAAATTTTAATCGTGTAAATTAGCTTTCATTACGGCGTTTGTCAACAATAAAATTTTCTTAAAATCATCGGAACAGCCATTGACAAATGGAGGCATTTATCTTAACACTCAAACAAAAAGGAGAAATAAAGCACATGAACAAACCATTTAGGAACATAACGGTAGTCGGGACCGGGACCCTGGGTACGCAGATTGCACTGCTGGCGGGAAATGCCGGATACACTGTCACCGTTTACGACACACGCCAGGGGATTCTGGGAGAAACATTGAATCGCCTTCGTTCAAGCATTGAAACAAAAGGCATCAAGCCCTTCGTCCCCTGGGAACAACTGGAAAAGGTCAGAGACCGGATTCGGGAAACAACGAATCTTGATGAAGCGGTTCAAAATGCAGATCTCATCGTAGAGAGCGTGCCGGAGGATTTGAACATTAAACAGGCTGTTTTTCAAGAGCTTGGCGAGAAGGCCCCTCCTGAAACCATTTTTGCCACCAACAGCTCTTCCATGCCCGTATCCCTCATGGAAGAAAGCAGCGGAAGGCCTGAGAAATGCCTCAACACCCATTTTTATAACATCCTGGAAGGAATGAACATGGCGGATGTCATGGGGGGCACAAAGACCACCCCGGAAGTCCTGCAAAAGGGCGTCGACTGGGTTCGTTCCATGGGATGCATTGCGCTGACCGTCAAAAAGGAACTGCTGGGGTTCTGCTTTAACCGGGTCTGGCGTGCCATCAAACGGGAAGGGTTATGGATGTGGGGGAACGGCTATGTGGATTTCAGGGATGTGGACCGAGCCTGGATGACCTTTACCAAAATGAAAATGGGCCCCTTCGGCATCATGGACGGCGTGGGGCTGGATGTGGTCCGGGATATTGAAACCGTCTATTATAATGAATCAAAGGACCCCAAAGATAAGCCGCCTCAGGCATTGACGGACAAAATTGAACGGGGCGAACTGGGGGTCAAGAGCGGTCGTGGGTTCTATACCTACCCGGATCCGGAATTTGCACAACCGGAATTCCTGGATTCCACAAAATAGGAAGGGGATTGGCACCTAATTTCGGATCTCCACATGGGAACCCTCTCGGGCTTCGAAACCCGGCGTGACGGTCACTTTGGGCGCCTGAAAGGTGACCGTAGCGCCGTTTTCGACGATGACTCCCTCACCCAGGGTCATGGGGGTGGTGCGTGAACAGGTACACGTACTGTTGGCCTTGAAAGTGATATTTTCCACCGGTTCGCCCGAACAGTCGGGGCAGGAGGACGCTTCACCGCCCACCACCAGAAGGGACCCATCCCCGAACAGAATCCAGGTCTTTGTGGTCTCCACATCGCCACTGCCGGCTTCGGCGATCTGCAGATTGAAGGCGTTAAACACAATGGAACCCAGCCGGGTCTTGCCGTGGTCCGTGCTGGTCCCTTCTTCTCCAGGATGGGCGGTATAGTCATAACCACCCGTGAGAAGATCGTTCATATAATCCTGCCCCCGCATGGGGGGGTCCCAGGGCTGGTAGATGGTGGACATTAGGGCCGATACAGCGCCCCCGTTCTGTTTTCGCAACCATGCCTCCGCAAAGCATTCCTGAGCGTCACTATACAGACCGACTACACAGGCCACTGAAAAAATAAACGGCAATCGATCTCCGTTCGTTAGGTTATTCACGTGGCTCATGTTGAAACCCGTTCCTTCAGGGCTAGCCCACCCGGTCTCATAGCCGTGACCCGTGTAATTGATCACATGGACGCCCCCGTTGATCGCGCTGCTGACCCCTGAAGTCGTGCCGCTCGGATCGTATTCGTCATATACCGTGGTATAGCCGGAAGGGAGCAGTTTATTTATCTTGATAATGTTCACATGCTCATAGTCCTTTTCTCCATCATCACCCGGTCCTTCATCGGAAGCAATCCCCAGACCTTTTTTCCACCATGTCTGATTGGGATTCGTTTCATAGGCAATGATCTTGTTCACCTGATTTGTCACACCCGCGGCACTCTCCACGCTGAATCGAGATACGATAAGATCATAATAGTCGTCTGAGCCCGCCACCAGGCCGAGCGCGTTGTCGGCCGGAGAACCTCCGCTGACCGTATCGCACCGGATGTCGTCCCAGTCCCCCACCAATTGCACATAAAGAAGATCAGTATCGGCATTGTAGGCATTCTGAATCGTACTTTTCACATTGGTTCCTTTTGCCACTTCCTGCTCCGCCACCGTAAACCCCAGGGATTTTTTATGGTTGATGAAAGGCTGAATTGCAGCCGCATATCCATCCGTATAAATCACCAGCATATGGCCCGGCCCGTCATCCAGTTCATCGTCCCATCTGAAATTGGTAAAAAGGGATTCAAGAACCGGTTCATTCTGTGAGAGAATCTTCAGCCGCTTCAGAGGCTGCTGGTTGATGACAAGGCCTCCCTCTACCGGAACCAGTTCAAACTCAATGGTTTTGAGGATCTTCACCCGTTTCTGAACCATATTGATCAGAACAGGATAAATGGTCACATCAATTCCCCGAACTTCCCGGATGAGAAAGGGTTCGCCCGGGACAGCGAATTCATTCCCCGGATAATCGGCATCCACCAGGGCTTCGCTTTCCATTTTGTATGGGATATTAGCAGGATTCACACTTCTCAGGATCTGGCCCCTGGAAGGAAGCCAATCTCCGTCAAAGGGACGCTCGTCATAAGTCAGGTTTTGCACCACCAGTTTGTAATTCCGATTGTCTCGCAACTGAAACGCCATTTTGAAATAGCTTACTTCGGGGAAACCTTTCTTTTTTGTGGGCAGGCAACTGTCAAACAGGACCGTCTGATAGTTTTTGTTCTGCTTTTTCGTACGACCTACGGAAAATGCCCTTTTGGCCCTGATTTGAACGGAGATCCGTCCATCCCGTACAGCATCTTCAGTAACGGTAATATTAAAATCCTTTGCGCCCCTTTTTCCACCGGCAAAGGAGAGAGAAACCACAAGCACAAAGAAAACGGCTGTAAAAAAAACCAGCCTCGGTTTCTTCATTGTGCCCTCCTCATACAAAGGCGCCCGCCGAGGATCATCAAGGCCACCTGGCCTGCCCCCAGCCAGATCAGCAACAGGGGAATCAGGATGCCCCCCAGGTGGATCCACCCGGTCGTCTTTTTCTCATAGTAACGAAGACGATCTTTGATCCTTTGAACATCTTCCTTAAAATCAGAATCCAATACCTGAACTTCCGCCAGGCCCTTGTCCATCCCCTCCACTTCGCGGGTTAATTTTGAGAGAGTCTGTTCCGAATTTGGATGATGTTGCCTTGTTTGTTCAAGCAGGGCCTGCGCGGTCTGCCTTGCCTGTTCAAGCATGCCGGACAATCGCCTCAAGGTGTTGGAGGCCCCTTCAATCCGTGCCATCAAAGGACCACCCCGCGTATGGGCTTCCGCGGAAACCAGGCTGGAAGCATCCAACAGGGTCAGCAAATGGCTTACAGCGCCAGCGGTATTCACAGCGGAATCCACCAGCATTCGGGTTTTTGCCAGTTTTTCCCCAACTTCCTGATCCAGGGTAAAAGCAATATGATCCGCCAGAATTTTTCCGTCAATTCCGTCTGTTCGAAGCGCATCCGCCTTTGATAGCGCGGTTTTCAAATCCGAGCGCACATGGGCCACGGAAAGGTCTATCTGATTCAGCCGTTCACGGATATCCAGAAAAGCACTTTCGGTGGAATCAAATGTCTGCCCCGCAAAGTGACGTAACTGCTTTTCAGCATTACCCGTCTTATAAAGTGCCACACCACTGGAGAGCACTCCCGCGGCGCCAATCAATATCAAGAGGATGCCGCTGAACCTTTTAAGCAGTATCATTGAATTACACCTGCCAAAACCACACGGCCCTTTTGATTCAGGGCCTGATGCGTTTATCGGCAAAAGACGCCATCTGTTCCGCCTGTCTCAAATATTTCCCGGCTTCAATCGCTTCTTCTCGCTCCATAAGTACCACGGGACCAAAAACTTCGTTCTGCTTCACCCTGACCCTAAAATCACGGCCCTGTTTAGAAGAAAAATTCACAGCGCAATTGTGGGAGGTAAGGGTATCTGAAGACGATGGGTCGTCAGTCTTTTTCTGCGACTGATAATATTCTTCTGTCTTTTTCAGCAGTTCCCCCACCGCATTGGCCTGTACAGGAGAGACCGTCAGCGCACTTAAGGGAAGCGATGTACGACCGAAAATTACCACCAGGGCCTCAGGGGTTTTCTGAATTTCCATGGTCGTCCCCCCGATCATTGTCCTTGCCACATGCCAGGTAAACGTATAATCCTTGATGACAAACTCTTCGGCATGAGCGGATATTACGAACATCCCCATAAAAACCATGAAAGTCATTAACACTATTTTTTTCATCAACAGACATCCTCCTTTTAATTATGTTTTTGGTAACCATGAACCGATAACTAGGGATTTCCGCCTATCGGTACTGTTTCGAATTAATATTGTATTTCTGAGCTTTATACCCGAAAATACGTTCCGTTGTCTTAAGGGCCTTAGCCGCCTTTCGCATGTTGCCGCGACCGTTCTTGAGAGCCTCAATGAGCATTTCCCTCTCAAAGCGGTCCACGGCATCTTTCAACGACTGGGCCTGCTGGGTGCCCGTCTCTTTCGCCGTCTGCAAGGTGGGGGGCATGTGATAGCTGTGAATCACCTGATCTTCACACAACAAAACGGCCCGCTCAATGCAGTTTTCCAACTCTCGCACATTCCCCGGCCAATGATACTGTGTTAGCGCGTCAATGGCCGGCGTTGAAATCCGCTTAATCCCTTTTTCATACTCAGCGGCATATTTTTCAAGAAAATAATCCGCCAGTAAAAGCAGATCCGCTTCTCTTTCCCTCAAAGCGGGCAGATAAATGGGGTAAACATTCAACCGGTAAAACAGGTCCTCCCGAAAATTGCCATCCTCCACGGCTTGCGCCAGATCTCTATTGGTGGCGGCAATCAGGCGTATGTTCACCTTGATGGTTCGAGTCCCCCCCAGTCGTTCGAATTCCTTTTCCTGAAGTACCCTCAGCAACTTTCCCTGGCTTTCCAGGGCAAGGGATCCAATTTCGTCCAGAAAAATGGTCCCCTTATCCGCCAGTTCAAACTTACCCGCCTTGGTACGGTTGGCCCCGGTAAACGCCCCTTTTTCATAACCGAACAGTTCCGCTTCAATCAGGTTTGTCGGCAGTGCGGCGCAGTTGACTTTGACAAGTGGTTTTCCGGCACGCAGGCTGTTGTAGTGGATGGCATTGGCTGCCAGCTCCTTTCCCGTCCCGCTTTCACCCAACAACAACACATTGGCATTGCTCTTGGCCACCTGGCTGATCAGGTAGAATACCTCCTGCATTTTTCGGCTGTTACCCACGATATTGGTGAAGCTGTATCTCTTGTTCAGCTCTTTTCTGAGTCTGAGATTCTCTTCCTGAAGCTGGTCCTTCTCCCTGCGAATCCTTTCCAGCAACACCACTTTCTGAGCAATCAGCGTACTGATCACACTCAACAACCTGACATCATCTTCCAGGGACGATGTTTCTTCATAGGCACAATCGACGCTCAAGGCTCCGATGGCCCGGGTTTGGTCTTTGATGGGAACGCACAGGAAAGATATTTTGGAATGATCGATGCCGTCCCTTGCACCGGTTCTGTCCAGGAAAAGTGGCTCGGCGTCAATCTGGGGCACCACCATGGGTCTGCCCGCTTTGATGACGCGTCCCGTTATGCCCTCGCCCAACTTGTATTTACCTTTGGTCCTTTCCATTTCGGAAATGCCGTGTGCCACTTCAATACGGATCTCCGATGTCTCGGGATTCAGGATGGTGATGGAACCCCGTTTCATGCCCAGGTATTCAGAAAGTAACTCAAGGACCTTGTACAAAGCCCTCTGGAGGTCCATGGTGGCATGAATGGCCTTTGTGATTTCATACAGGCAATTTATTTCGTCGGGAGTATGGCTCCCCGTTTGCTCCGGCATTAACAAAAGTCTCCCGTTACAGTTTGCTGCCCATGAAACCGGCTATGGCCTTTCGACTTTCCAGAATCCCTTCCCGGTAACGAAGGCAACGAAAATCATGGAACAACCTCAGCAGTTCATTGTGCTTCAGCAGATGTTTTGGGTTTTTTGGCCTCCCAAACCGGGCCTGATCCACAATATAGGTTTCGTAGACCATCATGCCACCCAACCGAAGGGCTCCTTTCAACTGAGGAATCAGTGGACGATGAAGATAGTTGAAGCAGACAATGACATCAAAGGCATCTTTGGGAAGGGAAACATCCTTTTCAAGGTCCATCAACCGTAACGTTAATGAAACGCCGGATTCTCCGGCCAACGCCTGTGCGGCATCCAATGCTTCCCGGGAGATATCGATACCTTCCACTTCAAATCCCAGGCCGGCGAGATAGACCGCATTCCGCCCCCATCCCATGGCCACATCCAGAACGCGACCCTTTGGAAGCAGATCAATATGATCAACCAGAAAAGAGGAAGGCCGGCCGGCCCGACGGTGGACATGGGCCATCATGGGTTATTCTCCAGGCCCGCGATGTCTCATTTTTTGACCGCCTTTTGAGCCATTGCCATTTCATCTTTTGAGGTCCATCCACCGCCCAGGGATTTATACAGCTTCACATAACCATTGAGGTATTGCTGCTTCAACTGTGACAGTTCCAGTTGGGCCGAAAACAGGGCACGCTCCGTCTCCAGAACCTCCAGGTAAGTGCTGACCCCTTTGTCGTATCGGAGCTTTGCCAATCGATAGGCATTCTTAGCGGCCTTTTCTTTTCTTTTAACTGCCGCCATTTGTTCTTTGAAGGTATCAATTTCCACCAGGGAGTCCTCAACCTCCTTAAAGGCGGTCAGCACCGTATTTTCGTAAGAATACAAGGCCTCCCTGGTTTTGGATTCCTCAATTTCAACACGCCGGACATTCTTGTAAAACTGAAAAATAGGCCCGAACAGACCCCCTTTGACCGACCAGGCGCCGCCCTGGGAGATAATGCCCGAAAGCTCGGCGCTGGCAATCCCCAGCATACCGGTCAATGAAATGGCCGGAAAACGCATGGCCTCGGCCACCCCGATGTTGGCGGTCTGCGATTCCAGAAGATACAGGGCCTGCACAATGTCCGGCCGCCGTTCCAGAAGGGTGGACGGGAGACCCATGGGGACCTTTGGGGGCGCTGTTTCAAGGTTTAGCCCTTTGCCCGTTTTGATGGCCTCGGGGAGCTTCCCCAACAAAATACTGATGGCATGTTCCGTCTGTGCCACCGAGCGCTCGTACTGGGGTATGGCGGCCGCGGCAATCTCTTTCTGGATCTGGGCCTGGTTCACGTCCAGTTCGGGAATAATCCCCCGGTCAAACCGTTTCTGAATGATGTCAAGGCTCTCCTCCCTGGATTCAAGGGTATCTTTGGATATCTTCACCCGCTGGTGAAAAT
>JABGPV010000310.1 GCA_018644785.1 Deltaproteobacteria bacterium
GGAACTCGCATCAAGCCGGGTGTCTCCAACAGACATGAGGGAAGCGCTCGATCAATTCATGGAAGAGTTCAAATACAGCATCACATTTTGTTGTCAAGATTTAGATTTTCTAACTTGTTTTAACCCACATTAAAGGAGAAGATCATGAGGAAGAGTGCCCTGTTTATTTGTCTAATTTCAGCCATATTTATTGGAATGCCTCTTGCGGCCATGGGCGCGCCCGATGCCATACACATCGGGGCCACGGTTTCCCAGACCGGCCATTTCTCATCGGAAATCGGGCCGTTCAAACGGCTCATGAATGCCTGGGCCGACATTGTGAACGAAAAAGGCGGCATCATGGTCAAGGAATATGGGAAGAAACTGCCGGTGAAATTCACCATCTACGATGACAGAAGCGACCAGGCCACCGTCAAGAAGTATTACGAGCGGCTGGCGACGGTTGACAGGGTCAACCTCATGCTGGGGCCTTACAGCAGTCCGCTCACCTTTGCGGCCAGTACGGCGGGGGAAAACCACCAGATCCCCTTTATTGCCATCTGCGCCAATTCACCCAAAATTTACACCCGCGGTTTCAACTGGATTGTGGGCACCATCGATCTGGGCCCCCGCTACACCTACCGCTACTGGAAAATGATCCGGAGGGAAGGCAAAGCCAAAAGTGTCTCCTTTGTGGTGGAAGACACCATCCATCCCCTGAGCGTTTACAAAGGGTCTAAAAAACTGGCTGAAGAGGCCGGCTTGAAAGTGATGACCAGCGATATCGTGCCGGCCAAAACCCGGGATTTTACGCCGATTATTACCAAGCTGAAAAAAGAAGACCCCGATATCATCTATGTATCTTCCAATATCCCCTTTGCCATCAACTTCATGAAACAGGCCAAA
Source organism: Deltaproteobacteria bacterium (assembly GCA_018644785.1). Next base: position 886 of record JABGPV010000310.1, read on the forward strand.
GAGATGAAATTGAACCCCAAGGAATACCACTGTATTCATCACAGCGGGATTTTCAGGGATGCGTTGGGAAGTGCTGCCAATGATGTCATCGGCCAGTCCTACTGGGTTGAGGGAATGAAGTTGGGTAACACCCGGCTCATCAACGATGTGCTCAAAAAAGCCAAGATCAGCGAGCCCATGTACCCATGGTCCCCCGCCTATGTGGCCGCCTTCCAGGTTCTTCAGAAAGCCATCGAAAACGCAGGGACACTTGATAACAAAAAAGTGATGGACAACCTGAAGAAATTGAAAATGGAGACCGTGCTGGGTGAAGAGGTTTTTGCCAAAACCGGTTACGGTTCCATCAATACCTATCCCTCCCAGATTCAAGGCGGCGTATACAAGGTGATTTATCCGCCCAATGTGGCCACCGGAAAACACATCTATCCGCGTCCGGCCTGGAAATAACGCAAAACTTATTAGGAAGGATTGACGTGTCCGCGGATTTTATCCAGCTACTGGTGGGAGGAATTCTGTTAGGCGGTATCTACGGCCTGGCTGCATTCGGCCTGTCCATCACCTTCGGGGTTTTAAATGTCCTCAATCTGGCCCATGGGGAGTTTCTGATGCTGGGGTCCCTCATGAGCTACGGCCTTTTCATCGGGCTGGGCATCAATCCTTTCATGGCGGCTATTCTGGTGATCCCAGTATTCATGCTCCTGGGGGTCGGTTTTTACCTGATCCTCTTAAAACCCATCATGGACAAGCCGCCGCACCAACTCCTGGTGGCATCCATTCTGGTGACCCTGGGCGCATCACTCTTTATTGAAGACGTGACCGCTTTCTTCTGGGAGCGCCCGGTCACCGGCATTTCTTATTCACTGCCCCCCATGGAGCTTGCCGGTGTGGTGATCTCATCCACGCGCCTCCTGATACTTCTGTTCATTTTCGCCCTTGCCTGCGGGATGCAGATTTATCTGAAAAAAACCTTTGTGGGAAAAAGCATCAGGGCCATTGTCCAGGGCCGTGAGGGGGCCAAGGTCGTGGGAATTCCCATATCCCGTATATCGGCGCTGGCTTTCAGCATCGGCATGGCCCTTGCCGCATCCGCCGGCGCTTTTTACGTAACGCTCTTTACGGTAACACCGGTCATGGGGATACCGTTGACCATCAAATACCTTTGCGTGGTGGTTTTGGGGGGCTTGGGAAGTATTGTGGGGTCGATCTTCGGTGGCCTCATCCTGGGCGTGGCGGAGACACTCACGGCTTACTATTGCGGCGCCGAATGGTCTCCCACCATCGCATTTATCCTGTTGATTCTCATACTGATTATCAAACCTGAAGGTCTTTTCGGGGCGAAAAAATGAACCGTAGGGGAAAAAAGCTCTTTTATCTGGTTGTCCTTCTATTGTGTGCCGTCCTGGCGGCGCTTCCCTGGGTAGGATTTTCCTACGGCATTGTTTGGATTTTTCTTCTAGCGGTCTATTTCACCCTGGCCTTGAGCTACGACATTGTGGGCGGATACATGGGTTACATGAACCTGGGCCATTCCACATTTTTCGGTCTTGGGGCCTACACCACCGCCATCCTGCTCAACCAGGGGTTCAACCTGTTTGCCGCTCTGTTTGCGGCCCTGTTGCTGGCCGCCGTGTTTGCGGCTGTGATCAGCTATCCCCTCTTCAGACTCCGGGGGGCTTATTTTGCACTGGCCACCTTCGGGTTAATCAGCCTGGTCGAGGTGTTGACAACCAATTTGCGGGATCTCACCGGGGGATCCGGCGGTATCTCCACACCACCCGGCAACCATATGGTCCCTTCATACTTTCTGGTGCTGGCAGTGGCCGGCGGCACCATGGTGCTGAGCCATTTCGTGGCACGAAGCAAATTCGGGCTCGCCCTTTTCAGTATCCGTGAAGATGAAGAAGTGGCGGCGGCTTTTGGCGTTCCCACAACCCTTTACAAATCTCTGGCGCTCATCATCAGTTCGGCGCCCGCAAGCCTTGTGGGCGGTATCTATGTCTGGAATATGACCTACATCAGCCCCGACTCCGTGTTCGGCCTTGAGATCGCCTTAAGCCCCATCATCATGGCCATGCTGGGGGGGACCGGCATTATGATAGGGCCCCTGGTGGGCGCCGTGTTTATCACACTGGTACAGGAATTTCTGTGGACCAAGGTGCCATACTTTCATCTGGCCATGTACGGGACGGTCCTGGTTCTGATAGGGCTGTATATGCCGGGGGGGATCGTCCGGACCCGCTGGGCCAAGCCGGTTATCCAATGGCTGGGCCTGGGAGAAGCGGTTGATTATTTCAAGAATGGTGATGCCGAGCCGACTCCGCCAAAGTGGCTACGACGGCCGGAAAGGATTCCTTAAGAAACCATGAGCCCTTTTTTTGAGTGCCGGGAGATATCCAAAACCTTTGGCGGCATTGAGGCACTGACCCATGTGAACCTGAATGTTGAGCCCAACAGCATCACCGGGGTTATCGGCCCCAACGGCGCTGGAAAAACAACACTCTTCAACATCGTATCGGGGGCATTGCGTCCCACGGCCGGAGACGTGATCTTCAAGGGAAAAAAGATTTCGGGAATGGGTCCGGCCCGGGTGTGCCGCTTAGGCATTGCCCGCACCTACCAATTGGTTCGCCCTTTCAATTCCCTGAGCGCCATAGAAAATGTTCTGATCGGTCTGGGGTTCGGGAGAACCACGACCCTTCCCAAGGATAAACGCGTGGCCGAAGCCATGAAGATTCTGCAGTTTGTGGGGCTGGAAAACAAAATCAACCATGTTGCTGAAGGCCTTACCCTGGTGGAAAAGAAGCATTTGGAAATTGCCCGCGCCCTGGCCACCGCACCGGAACTTCTGCTTTTGGATGAAGTGGTCTCCGGCCTGAATCCCACCGAAGTGACTCGAATCATCGGAACCATACAGCAGATTCAGAAAAGCGGCATCACCGTCATCATGATCGAGCACATCCTGAAAGTGGTCATGGCATTGTGCGAACGGGTCGTGGTGCTCAACTACGGGGCCCAGATTGCGGAGGGCACACCCGAAGAGGTGGTCACCAACGAGGCGGTCATCGAGGCCTACATCGGAAAATTCGATGATGCCAGGGAGGGACCGGATGCTTGAATTGACGGGCGTTAGCGCCTTTTACGGATCCATTCAAGCCCTGTGGGATGTCTCCCTCCGGGTTGAAGAGGGTGAGATCGTAACGCTTCTGGGATCAAACGGTGCCGGCAAGAGTACCGCCATTCAGGTGGCCCAGGGGCTTGTTCGGCCCGCTTCGGGAGAAGCCCGGTTTAAGGGGGAGGTGATTCAGCGCCTGAAACCGCACCAGGTGGTTGAAAAAGGGTTATGTCTGGTGCCGGAAGAGCGTCATCTCTTTCCGTTTATGAGTGTATTGGAGAACCTGGAACTGGGCGCTTACCCGCGAAAAGCCAGGGCCGTCCGCGATCAAACCCTTCAATGGATATTTGATCTCTTTCCCATCCTCGAGAAACGAAAAAAGCAGAGGGCCCATACCCTTTCGGGCGGTGAACAGCAGATGGTGGCCATCGGACGGGGCCTCATGGCCAAACCTTTACTCCTGATGATGGATGAGCCCTCACTGGGGCTGGCGCCCATCATCGTGGCTGAACTTTTCAAGACCATTTCAGACATCAATATGCGTGGTCTTTCCATCCTTCTGGTGGAACAGAATGCAAGGCATGCCCTCACGCTGGCACGCCGCGCATATGTCATGGAAACCGGAAGGATCGCACGTGAAGGCTCCGGAAAAGAGCTGCTGGCCGATCCTTCCATCCGCGCCGCCTACCTGGGCATGTAAGGCCATTTCTTACAATCCGTTTTCAATCTCCGGTTTAATTTGCAAAACAGCATATTCTTCATTGGAAAAAATAATTTTAAATGCATCAAAATTGTAATTCAGCCCAAAAGATACGGCTCGTTCTAAGTCGCTTGACGAGTAATAAAGTGTATCGAGATCATATTCTATCATCAACCCCTTTAAGTCCTCATTTGGAAAGGGATAAATCTTTTGGTAAAAATCAAAGAACTTCTCAAATGGCATAAATTTTTTTCTGAAATTTGCCGGAAAATGGGCGATTGCTTTTTCTGATTCATAGGCAAGCTGGACGGCATCGTTCAGGTATAGGGGCAATACCCTGTGTATGGTATCATCACCACATATGAAACGGACCAACTCACTGAACTTTGGCAACATCTTTTCTTTATTGCGATAACCATAGATAAACCCAACACTGAAAAACAAGTACAGGCCGACAAAATAGCTCAAAATGATATAGGGCGTTGAATTCAAATTATTTGAAATTCCCAAGTACAACACCTGAGGCAGCAATGCATATTCAAGATAGCGTTCGGCTTCGCCTAAAAAAAGGAAGGGTTTTAATGAAGTGAGTATAAACGCTACCAGTCCTGCGGCGATCCACAGCAATAGAAAAAAAGCAATATCGTGGCCCGCTGCAGGGGAGTTCGTCAGTAGAATATATATTATCACTAATAATAATGGATGGTTAACCAATAAATGGGTCCAGGAGTGATAAAAAAATAAATCTTTAGCCGCCCTGAACGGATTCCTGAAAATGGTACGCGTCGTTTTTTTGAGTTCATTCCAGCTGTTTCGGTGCGTCAACAGATAGAAACGCTTGCTGATGGCACGCAAATAGTATCGACTGTGCGCAATATGACCGACAGCTACTTTTGCGTAATGGC
>JABGPV010000311.1 GCA_018644785.1 Deltaproteobacteria bacterium
GGTGATTTCCAGCTCTCCCCTGGGCGACGGCTTCAGGTTTTCCGCGATGTGGACCACCTGGTTATCGTAGAAATAAAGCCCGGGAACCGCATATTTTGATTTGGGACTGTCCGGTTTTTCCTCAATACTGGTAACCGTTCCATCTTCGTGAAAATCCACCACGCCATACCGCTCCGGGTCCCGCACCAGGTAGCCGAAAATAACCCCGCCACTTTCAAGGGCCGCCGCCCTCTGTAAAATGGCGGAAAGGCTGTGCCCGTAAAAAATATTGTCCCCCAGAACGAGGGCGACGTTTTCACCCCCGATGAAATCCTTTCCAATGACAAAGGCCTGGGCCAACCCTTCGGGTCTGGGCTGTTCCACATATGAAAGGGAAAGCCCGATACCCGCGCCGTCACCCAAAAGTTCCCTGAATCGGGGGAGGTCTTCCGGGGTTGAAATAATCAGGATGTCCCGAATGCCCGCCAGCATCAATACGGAGAGCGGATAGTAAATCATGGGTTTGTCATAAACGGGCATCAGCTGCTTGCTAACCACACGGGTAATGGGGTAAAGGCGCGTCCCGGACCCGCCGGCCAGAATAATTCCTTTCATTTCAGACACCCTCCCCTGGCCAATTCCTTGGCCAATTCCTTGAAAAAGCCTCAAACCCCAAAGAAACCGGCATACGATGCATATATGGGAATAAACTGAGTTTATGATACATTTCCCATTAATGCAAGTAAAGGCTAAACTGATCGCAATTAACCATCAAAATCCAAAAAATCCTTCAAACTACGCAATACCTTGACTAAGTTCTTTATTTTTGGCTATTATCCGTAGACAACAGTGAGAGGCTTGAAATCACCCATGGCATCCGGATCATCGGAACAACGCAAAGACAGTCGCCAACAAGTCGGCCGGAAAGTTGTCAAGAATTCTATTGCCAGCGTTGGCGCTGTGGGGATCTATTTTTTCAGCCGGCTGGCGCTCACCCCTTTCATCCTTCATTATGTGGATCTGACCGAGTTCGGTCTGTGGTCCATGTGTTTCGTCATTTTGTCCTACGCCGGCCTGGGCGTCATGGGGGTCAACGGCGCGTATATCAAGTTCACAGCGGAATACCAGTCCCGAAATGACCAGGCTTCCATCGGGTCGCTCCTTTCCACCGGCATCATGTGCATGACCCTTTTCTGCCTGGTCTTTTACACCGTCCTCTACCTGCTCCTTCCATACATTCTGGAGGGATTTCACGTATCCTCGGACCTCATGGCCACCGCTTCTTTCATGATCCTGGGCACGGCCCTGGCGTTCTGCCTCGATTTTACCCTGGGGGGCTTCCGCGCCACCCTCGAAGGGTTGCAGGAAATCGCCCTTTCCAAAGGCGTCAATGTATCCGCATCCCTGTTTGAAGTGGCCATGGTGGTGGTATTTCTACCCCTGGGATTCGGCATCAAGGGCCTCCTTTATGCCTACATCATAAAGACCTTCGCTGAAATGGTCACCTGTACGGGCCTCGTATTCAAGAAGCTGCCGGGGCTTCAATTGAGGCCCCGCCTGATCAATAAACAGGCTTTCAAAGACCTGTTTGTTTTTGGCGGCAAAATACAGGTCCTGGGGGGACTCGCCATTTTTCTGGGGTCACTGGACCGCATGGTCATTACCGCGTTTTTGGGGCTCAAGGCCACCGGCATGTATGAGGTTGGCGGAAAATTAGCCTTCACAGCACGCAATCTTTCCGCCGCTGCTTTCGGACCGTTGCTTCCGGCTGCCTCCTACATTGGGAGCAGCTGGGAGAGGGGTGACCGTATCCCGCCAGGGGAACGCACCAAAAAATATCTTTCCCTGGTGTTCGGCGCCTCGGTTGTGGCGTTACTCCCCGGTGCCTTTTTCGTTCGTGAAATCCAGGAAAAAATCATGCCGGGCGTACAGATACCCTATGCGTTTGCAGCCGTTGCCGGCGCGCTGATTCTTGTGCTGTTCATTATGGGGATCAGGCGGTTTTATTCGAATCTTGTGGCCGAAGACAAGCTCATCGGAGAAGACCTCAGGGACCTGTACCTGAAGGGCTTCAGGCACATCAACCTGATCAACGTCACCCTCTTTTCTTTTCTCATGGCCGCGGCGCACCCCCTGATCATCACCTGGGTCGGAGACGGCTACCTGCCGGCGATCCCTGTCCTGGTGATACTGAGCTTTGCATACATGATCCATCAAGGCACCGGCCCGGCAGGCCTCATGGTGAGAGGCATCAACCGTGCCGGGCGCGAACTGGAATATGTACTCATCCAGTTCACCCTGGGGATTGTATGGATCCCGGCCGGAACGTTCCTATTTGGAATAACCGGAACGGCATTCGGCATCCTTGGAAGCTCGGCACTGGGGAGCTTGTATTTTTTCTGGCGAACCAATCACGCATTTCGCATTTCGTCCAGGGAAATGCTGAAAACCGTCATGATGCCTGCCCTGGCGCCGGCTGTATCAGCTGCGGCAGTGTACGGCATCACCCTTTTCATTCCAACAACAGATCGCTGGGTTTCCGCAGCAGCGGTAATGGTTCTGGGGTGCCTGCATCTGGGGTTGACGTTTTTCATCCTGTGGAAACTTTTTCTATCCCGTGAAGAAATGGAGACCATCGCCAACGCCTTTAATCGTTTCAGACCCTCAAAGCGCGGGAGCAAGTGATGGAAGCGGCAGGCGCCAGCGGCGCATTCCCCCCGGGAACCAAGAAAAACAAACCCATCGATATTGTCAGATTCCTGATCCGAAATTTCATCACCATTATTGTGGTGGGCAATTTCGGGTTTACGCTCCTCGCCCCCTTTGCGCTTCTTGCCATTAAGCCCTTTTACAAAGCGTCTGCCAGACTGAAAATAGAACCCGTGGTGCAATCCATTTTGGGCGGTAGCGAGGAAACCTCCATCCTGAGGCAATATGCGGATTTCATTTATACCCAGACCAATCAGATGCGGGATGTGGCGCTCCTCGAAAAAGCCGTTAAAAAGCTTACACCGGAACAAAAAAATGCCCTTTTCCCCAAAGGGATTCCCGATCGGAACTGTGCTGAAATGCTGGCTCAAAGGCTATATATCCAACCGGTAAGCCGGACATATCTCATTGACATTGCCCTTCAGGGGGACACCCCCGAAGGGCTTTCCGCCATCCTCAATAATATCATGGATGTTTACAAAAAAGAGGTGGATGAAAGGAAACGGGCCCAGAACGATAATCGGCTCGAATACCTGCGTTCAGAACGTGACACGCTAAGCAGGCAGATTGTGGAAAAACAGACGAAACTGCGGGAACTGGCAAAACTGACCAACACCAGCAGCTTCAACGAGCAGTTCAATTTCTATTTTAAAGTGGCGGAACAATTGCAGAAGGCCTATGTGGGGCTTTACCTGCAAATGGTGGACGCGGAGCACCTTTATGGACAGCGATTGAAAGAAAAAAGCAAAATCTCCAAACTCCCCATGGAACCCCAGGTGGAAAAAATGGTAGCCAACGACTGGGGGCTTGATTCCACCCAGTCCTGGACCTACCAGAAAATGCAGGAGATGCGATCAAGCCTCGATGGATTGACACAAGAGAACCTGGAGCGAAAGTATACCGAAGAACGCATGAAATCCATGCGAAAGTACGAAATTGACATGACGGAAGAGGTTCGTGAACTGGCCAGAAAGGTCATCTACGGCGAACGGGATTATGAACTGGATAAAAAACTCATTGAGGCAAAAGCCAAATATGACAGCATAAAGACCTCCATGGAAGACATCTCCTTGAGGCTGGAAACGGCAAAAAGCGAGGCCGGTGACAATTCGGAACGCCTTATTGTGGGAGAACAGATTCAAGCGGAGGTAGGGCAAATGCGCAAACTCCTGTTCGGGTATGAAAAAAGAATCAATGACCTGGTGGTGCAGGCCAATGTTGCGAGCCGCATTTCCATTTCCGTAAAAGCCAGAAAGCCAAAATCACAGAGCGGCAGCAACACCAAGAAACTATTCATGGTATGTCTTGTTTTACCCTTCGGCCTCATCACATTTATCCTTTTTGTCATGGAGTTCATGGACAACCGGATCACAAAACCCAAAAACATCGTCAGCGCGCTGGGCTATCCCTCCACCTGGCCCATTTCCAGGGCGCCCGAAGGGGTCGCGTTTTCAAGGGTGACCCTGGACGCGCCGGAGTCTGTCACCAGCAAGGCGCTCCGAAGCCTTGCGTTAAGGCTCCACCGGGATTCCACTCGCAATGACACAAAGCTATTTCTGTTTAACGGGGTTGACATCCAAAGCGGCACCACGGAAATCATTTTGAACACCGCTCATCATCTCGGTCAGATGCTGCCCAGTGTGCTGGTAATTGAAGCCACAAGTGCCCACCCCACCTTGAGAAAGCTGCTGAATGCCCCAACGGATCAACCGGGCTTTTCAGAAGTCCTGACCGGCAAGGCCACCTTCGAAGAGGCCATATACACCGATTTCGAACGAAACGTAAATTTTATTTTTTCGTCAGAACCCGCCTATGCCCTTGAATCCAGTCTTGTGTTTCAATCCGTTCTGAAGGAAGCCAGAAATAACTTTGACCTGATCCTGATCGACTCCACCCAGATCATGAAAAGCGATTTCACCGAATATCTTGGCATGCATTCGGATGTGGTGATCATGGTAATTCAAGGGGACCGGACCCTGTATCGTTCGGTCCGGGAAATTGCGCAGCTCTTCATACGTCTGGAGGTTCCCGCCATGGCCTCGGTACTCAATTGGGGAGGTGCAAAATACACCACCCGGCTTGAAAAGTTCCTTGAAAAACCGTACTTGAAATTCATTTTGGACAGGCTGAGCGACAAGAGCCATTCTTAATTTATTGTAGCAAAAGAGCTTTCACATGCGCGGCAACATCCTCTGTTTACTGACCCTTTACGGCTGCATTCCCCTGGTCCTGTATCTATTTTCAAAATACAAACCGGAGTTAGCCGTCATTATCGCCTTTTTCGGCGCACTCATGTTTCTGCCCATGGCGGAGCTCCAGATACCGCTGATCATCTATGACAAAATGACGGCAACCGCCATTGGGGTCCTGATCGCCATCAAAGTGTATGACCCGGAGAGACTGGAAAATACGTCTATTCACCCGGTGGATATCCCCATGATCCTGTGGATCTTATCCGGTTTTGTGGCCTCGGTCACAAACGGTATCGGGGTCAAAGACGGCCTGCAGGAATCCTTCAACACCTTCACCATCTGGGGCATCCCCTACATGGCCGGGCGATTGTATTTCACAAACGCCGACAGCATAAAGCTGCTTTGCCGGTCCATTTTTGCAGCCGGCCTCATCTACATCCCCTTTGTTTTTTTTGAACTGGTCATGAGCCCCCAGGCCCACCGTATTGTCTACGGATACATGCAGCATTCTTTTGCTCAGGTCATGCGTGGAGACGGGTATCGGCCCATGGTATTCATGGCGCATGGCATCATGCTGGGAACCTGGATGTGCATGGCCGCACTGGTGGGATTGTGGTGCACCTATACGAAAGTGTTCCCTAAAAAGATGTGGTATTCTCCTACGATCCTTCTGGCTTTTGTTCTGCTGGGGGCGGCCGTGTCCTGCAAATCATCGGGTG
>JABGPV010000312.1 GCA_018644785.1 Deltaproteobacteria bacterium
ATAATGGTCCCCGGATCAATAAGCCCTGAATTCATGGCAGGGGTCAACCCCAGGATACAGCTCACCGCAAAACAACCGGGATTGCCCACCAGACTGGATCCGGAAATCTCTTTTCGATGGAGTTCCGCGAGACCATAAACCGATTGCGTCAGGAGTTCCGGGGATGTGTGCGCCTGGTTTCGCCCTATCCTTTCGGCATATCCCTTATATACGTCAGGGTCATCAAAGCGAAAATCACCACTGTAATCAATGACTTTAACGCCTTTCTTCAACCACTGTGCCGCGCCCTGCTGACCCACCCCGTCCGGCGTGGCAAAGAAAACCACATCAAAATCGTCCGGACAGTCTGAATCATCCGGATCCATGATCATTATGTCGCAGAATCCGGTGAGATGGGGGTAAAGATCGCTCATGGGTTTCCCCACATCCTGTTTATCAATGAGTGCCCGGAGTTCCACGTTGGGATGGGCGCTTAGGAGTTCCACGGCCCCGCAGCCGCCGTATCCCCCTGCCCCGATGATGCCTACCTTGATTTTGTCCATGGATTACCTCTATATATTAAACCGATAGTTAATAATATCACCATCTTTGACAATATATTCTTTTCCTTCCAGCCGCACCAACCCCGCCTTTTTCGCCGCCTGAAAGGACCCTTCGGCTTTCAGGTCATCAAAGGCCACCACTTCCGCCCGAATAAACCCCTGCCGGATATCCGAGTGAACTTCACCCGCTGCTTCCAAGGCCGGTATGCCGTCCGGGATGGGCCAGGCCTTCACTTCATCGGAGCCCACCGTGAAAAATGATATTCGATTCAGCATCCCATACGAATGTCTGATGACCCGGTCCAGAGCCGATTCCTGAATATTGTAAATTTCCAGGAATTCTGCCGCTTCCTCGGCCGTCATGGCGGCAAGATCCATCTCAAGCTTGCCCCTCACAACGACAGATGACAGGTTCTCCCGCCCTTTTGTCCAGACCGGCAACGTTTCGTCCTCGTCCCCATTGTTGATGAGCACCAGCGTGGGCTTGGCCGAGAGAAATGTAAATCCTTTAAGAAGGGGATCGTTGGCCACATCCGGCGCATTTCTGAGCGGTTCACCTTTTTCCAGCATCTCCCGACATGTATTCAAAAGTGGTATTTCAGGCTCCCCCTGCTTTTTACCCCTTTTCAAATCCAGCGAAATCCGCTCCAACCGTTTTTCAACAACCCCCAAATCGCCTAAAATCATCTCGTCTTCGACCTGTTGAAAATCCGTCTCGCTTTCTAGAAGATCGTTTCCGGATTCCTCAAAATTACCGACCACATGCAAAAGGCCATCGCATGTTCGAATCTGATTCCAGAATTCTCCTTCGGATTTTGTATCGGAAACCCCCGGGAATCCGTGAAGGGAGCAGATATTCAATTTTCGCATAGGCGATTTTTTTGGGCTGGTACATGTTCACCAGAAAATCGATGCGCTCATCTAAAACCGTAATGGTGGCGATTCTTGTGTCCTTGTGCGAACTTCCGGGGGCACTATCTCCCCTGGCGCCGGTCAAAGCGGCAAATAAGGTCGATTTCCCCGCCCGGGGAAGTCCCGCAATTCCCAGTTTCATTGTTTTTATAACCCTCCTTTTGAGCGTTTCAGCAGTACATAAATGGCCCCGGTGCCGCCGTCGTATGGCCTGGCCGTGGAGAAAGCCAGTATGATTTTTCTTACAGGCCCCCGGCTCAACCATAAGGGCATCTTTTTTTTCAATATGGGGATATGGTTTTCCGAATTCAATCCTTTGCCGTGCACAATGAGCACACACCTTAACCCACGGCCTTGGCTGTTCAACAGGAAATCCCTGATACGTGTCTCGGCTGCTTCCTGGGTTAACCGGTGCAAATCCACATAATCCTGAACGGGAAAAAGGCCATCCTTCAATTGCTGCATGAGCCTGGGGTCCAACCCCTTTATGCACCCCTCAACGTATTCGTCGCTGAAGGTGATGTCCATTTCAGAGGTGCCGCTGATGAGGTCGGAAAGATATGCCATGACTTCCAGTTCCTCATTTTTTGGCGCATGGGCCGGCCGCACCGAATCTTTGTCAGGGGCTTTCATAATCCTCCGGTTTCCCCTGGATATGGGCGACACACCGGTCATGGCTTCAGAAAACAAACGCTCGTCTTCTGATAAACCAGCCTTTCCGTTTTTCTTTACCTGATGCGCACTTTCCCCGGAAGTTTCAGAGCCCTGATCCGTGTTTTTCTTCAACTGTTTCAAATTGCCAAACGCCGGGTTGAAAAGCCCTTCTTTCGGGGGAATGCTTTGCCCTCTGAGCGCATTCTTTTTGCCTTTTTTTTTCCTTCGTGGCATCGCCCGGCCCTTGTCTTGTAATCACTGGTTCAGCAAAACCTTAGGATTTGACTTGAAATTCCCTACCATATTTTTTTATAACACAAAACTGATCAATTGGGTCTTATAAAAATTTTTTGGTGGAGACTATCACAGTGGCCAGAGTGGATGATTATATAAAAGCAGTATCGCTTGGGAAAAAAGAACTCGAGGGCAAAGACCCGAAACAGATCGCTCGGCGAAGCGGTGCGATCTATGTTGAGGGAACCGATGGGAAAGCCGGCCTTTCCATTCATTTTTTAAACAAAGAGATTGATATTTCCTGGCCGGAACTGGATTTCTCATACAGCGTTGACGGCAAGGAAGTGCCCATCCAGCAGCAGGTTCTCCTCCTTCACTACCTGAACCTGGTCGAGGATGTGGAAATATCCGGGGAATGGATCGCCTATCAGGAAGTGCCGGATGGGAAATTCTACCTGGACGCCTTTATCAGGCGAGCCAAAAACCCCATGGTGCAGGGTTTTGGAGACAACCCGGAACTGATGGTGGAACTGACGACTGAAGTGTACGGCGCCACGCCCATGGAACAGGGAGACCTGGCGGTAAGAATTCAAGCCTTGCCGCTGATTCCGGTGGCCTTGATTCTATGGAAAGGGGATGATGAATTTTCCCCGGAAGGAACGATACTCTTTGACCGGACCGTCTCCCAGATCCTCTCAGCGGAAGACATCGCCTGGCTAGCGGGAATGATTATCTATCCGTTGCTGGGTATGGCGGCCAAAACTTGAAACTAGAAATCGGAAATCAGATAACGCATTTACATGGCTTTTTGGTTTTTCCAAGTTTCAATTTTCAAATTTCAATTTTCAAATTTTGAGGTGACATATGAATTCAGATAAACCTTTGATCGGTGTAATTATGGGAAGTGCTTCAGATTCCGACGTCATGAAAGGTTGTGTTGACGTATTGAAGGAAATGGGCATCCCCCATGAAGTCAAGATCCTATCTGCCCACAGGACACCCGAACAGACCCGGGAATACGCGGCAACCGCTGCTGAACGCGGGATCCAAGTCATTATTGCCGGGGCCGGCTGGGCGGCGCACTTGGCCGGCGCCATCGCGGCTCAGACCACCTTGCCGGTGATCGGCATCCCCATCGACTCATCGCCGCTAAACGGCATGGACGCGCTGTTGTCCACGGTCCAGATGCCGTCGGGCATTCCGGTGGCCACCGTGGCATTGGGAAAAGGGGGCGCCAAAAACGCAGCAGTCCTGGGTGCGCAGATTCTGGGGTTGAAAGATCCCATTATCGCGGAAGAAGTAACGCGCTATCGAAAGGCATTGACCCAGGCAGCTTCGGAAAAAATTGATTCATGGGATGAAAGTAATCGTTGACGCTTGTGGGTTTACGGTTTTTTTATAATGGAACTTGAGGGAAAGCATCTGGAACTTGCAGCGATGGAAGCGGCCAAAATCCTGAAATCAGGGGGGTTGGTGGCCTATCCAACGGAGTCTTTTTACGGTCTTGCAGCGGATGCCGCCAATGAAACGGCCATTTTGCGGCTTTTTCATGTGAAAAAAAGACAAGCCCGTGAACCCGTTTTGATTCTGATTCCTTCCATCGAATCCTTAAAGCGCTACGCGGTGTATGTTCCAGAAACAGCGGATCGGCTCATGGAAGCATTCTGGCCAGGGGGGTTGACACTGGTTTTTGAAGCGGCTAAAGGTGTTTCATCGCTTCTCACGGCCGGAACAGGTAAAATCGGCGTCAGGCTGTCAAGCCATCCCGTCGCCATGGCACTGGTCCGGGCCATGGGAGCCGCAATTACGGGCACCAGCGCCAATATTTCAGGGGCCTCCCCCTGCAAAACGCCTAATGGGGTTACACGGGCTCTTGGAAAAGGGGTGGACAAAACACTGGATGGTGGTGAAACGCCGGGTCAGAGGCCCTCAACCGTTTTGGATATGACCACCCTGCCCCACTCTGTTTTGAGAGAAGGAATGATTTCACGAGAGGCGTTATCTCCCTATTGTGAATCGTTGCGCTAAGGGATGATGATGTTTGTTCTATTTGGGGAGAAAAATAGCCATGAACGCTGCAATACCCGTAACAGAAGATAAGGAAAATGTGAAAGAATCCATTAAAAAACTGCTCAAGAAGAGAAATGCCATTCTGCTGGCGCATAATTATGAACCGCCTGAAATACAAGATATTGCAGATCTTTGTGGTGATTCATTAGAGCTGTCTATTAAGGCTTCCCAAACAGATGCAGATGTGATTGTTTTCTGTGGTGTTCATTTCATGGCGGAAACCGCTTCGATTCTCTGCCCGGATAAGACGATTCTCCTCCCTGTTGCGGACGCGGGTTGTCCCATGGCGGACATGATTACCGCAGAAGGGCTGATCAAAAAAAGAAAAGAAATACCGGAAGCGATGGTGATCAGTTATGTGAACACCAGTGCTCGCGTCAAGGCGGAAAGCGATATCTGTTGCACCTCTGCCAATGTGATCCAGGTGGCCAACTCGGTGCCCTCCGAAAAACCGATCCTCATGACCCCGGACAGGAATCTGGCACAATACGCTTTAAGCCGTACCGATCGAGACATCCGATACTGGGATGGATACTGCCCCATCCATAACAACCTGACCGTGGAACAGGTGCTGAAAGTGAAAAAGGCACATCCGGGGGCGCCTTTTCTGGCCCATCCGGAATGTCCGCCGGAAATCCTGGCACTTGCCGATGAAATCAAGAGCACATCCGGCATCCTCGCTTATGCGGCCCATTCCGAGGAGAAAGCCTTCATCATCGGTACGGAGGTAGGCATCCTTCATCCCCTTAAAAAAGCCAACCCTCTAAAAACCTTTATTCCCGCCGACCTTAGCATGTTCTGTCCCGATATGAAAAAAATCGGACTTCCTCAGATCCAATTTTCCCTTGAAACCTTGCATCCTGAGGTGCGGGTTCCCGAAGAGATCCGGGTCAGGGCCAAAGCGGCAGTGGAAAGAATGCTAATGATTCCCGCAATATAGATTTTCGTTTACATGAGAAAGAAACACCCAATGAACGAGACACCCAGAATAAAATCCAATCTGGAATACCTTCGAAAACTTTTCATCATGCCGGATTCTCCGGATAAATTCATTGAATTCGGCCATGAACTTCTAGAAATGCTTCATGATTTTTTCCAGGAAAAAGGGGGCATTCACAGCAGCATCAGTTTGCCCGAACTGAGCGAGATTTTCAACCAGAAGTCACTGCCCCATAACC
>JABGPV010000313.1 GCA_018644785.1 Deltaproteobacteria bacterium
TCCTTCGTATTTTGACGATTAACTGAAGATATCAACTATTCTACAACAGTGAATGCAATTCATTCACGGGTATTGGATTTAGGACCGGAACTTAAGAAAAATTTTCAAGTTGCTGAAGATTATAACCTGATGCACATGGTTTTCGATTTCAAGGGTATCGATGAGAGCCGCCCCTATGATTATCTGACCTGGATCTGCAATTGCCACAGAAACTGGTGCCTGCAGATACGGCCTCAGAATTTGTATTGGAACGAGAAGCCTGAGGGTGAAAACATCTTGGTCAAAAGTGTTGAAAGGGCTTTTTATGAGGTGGAATTGAAAAACAACTGCGGTGAATGCAGAGATTGTTATAACACAGAAGGCCCGGATCCTGACGAGATTACCTTTCTGTGTCCTGTTCACGCGTTTGATGACGCCGAAGAAACCGGGAAAATCGACGCGGACCGTTGTCTGAGATGTTTTCTGTGTGTCAGGCATTGCTACAGGAAATACCCAGACGAAAAGGTCGCTGCTTCCAACGACGAGCATTTCTGGACGGCGGAAACAAGGGGGCTGAAAATAACCCGGGTTTTCAATGAAGAAGACTTGCCCAGACAGGTGCCCGAAAACCGTTGGGATCGTGACCAGCAGAGGATCGCGGCGGTTTGCAGCACGGATGCGCACAAAGAAATGCACTGGCCGCATTTCAGATACAGTGTGGAAACTAAATAGATAAAGCGCCTCAATTCCATGCTTCCCGTGGAAAAATTATCGCTTTTGCCACAAAATAAGAAGCATGTTTTTCCGAGACCATGGCATATTTCTGTCAAGGTTGTTTGATTAGCTGCAATAACCCGGAAAGGGTGGGGTTAAATCTTTGATTCTAATCTTGACATCAAGGACAAATGTAATTACAGTGATTACAAGTCTAAATTAATGAAATCTAAGGAACAAAATCCATGGAAAACCAAATACGATCAAGGGATGCCAAGCTGGTCCCCATTGGAAATTCTAAAGGAGTTCGCATACCCAAGGCGCTCCTTCAAAAATATGGCCTAAAAAATCCCCTTTTAATAGAAGAAACAGACAAAGGACTGCTTCTTCGTAATAAAGAAGAGAGCAAACTTTCTTGGGAAAATACGTATAAAACCATGGCCAATGAAAAGGAAAATTGGGACGATTTTGACACAATACTTCTTGATGGCCTGGGGGATGAGGACTTTGAATATTAAGCGGTACGAAATATATTATGCTGATCTCAACCCCACCGTAGGGAGCGAAACAAAAAAAGTACGTCCCGTCGTCATAATCAGCCAAGATGAAATGAATAAGTATTTGGAAACTGTTGTTGTATGTCCATTAACTTCAAAATTGCATCCACTATGGAGAACTCGGCTCCAGATTAAATGCGCGAACAAAAAGGCCGAAATTGCTGTTGACCAAATTCGCACCATCAGCAAGCAAAGATTAAGAAAGAAACTTGATCAGTTATCGGGTATCAAAGCCGCCCAATTGCGAAAGCTCATAACTGATATGTACGGTGAATAATAATGGATGACCCTATTCAGATTAACGCCAATAACCCGAAGCCTTGTTTTTGAAAAGAGGACGTTAGGGTTTCTAGGATTCACGCCAGCCAGAGTGAAGCGCCCTCCAATTCCCTGAAAAGCGCACGACTGACAGATCCCACAAAAACTTTTTTCAATAACCCCATTCCCGTGCCGGTCCGGCCCACTGCCACGGCTGCAAAACGTTCCGCCCCGGCTTCTCTGATGATGGCTTTTCCCGGGTTGGCTTCCTGAATCACCTTGAAACGGATCTGTTCCGGTGAAATCCCATCAACAACGAGAATCTCTCTGCCCTCGTTGAGGACATCTTCCACAGGCCTATCCCCCACTTTCCCTTTTCTGGAAACAGCCAGCAGCGTCACATTTTGCTCCCGCGCCGATCCCAGGACAAACCCCACATGATCCAGCATGCGACGGGACGCATGGGATCCATCCACACAGGCCAGCACATCTTTTCGTTCCGGATCCGGTCTTCGGCAAAGCCAGATGGGAAAATCCCATTGCTGTTCAAGCAGGGTCCGGGTGACGCTTTCATCAAAGGCTTGTTCCAGCCAGGAAAGCCCTCGCCGCCCAAGCACCACCGCATCATATTTGCCTTCGGAACCCTCATGAATGATTTCACTCACCTTTGAAAGCCGGCGGGCCCTGAGCCTGATGAAAATCTGCTCCTCTTCAAACCCCAGATACAAGAGTTCCTCTTTTACCTCATTCAAGGCCTTTCGTCCTGTGGCTTCTGATTTCTTGCTTTGAAGTTCTGTTTCCCGATCCGCCTCAAACCGGCCTGGAGGCTTCGGCGTCAGATACAGCAGGGTGATTTCCATATTCTCCTTTTGAGTGAAAAATCCCCCCACAAACCGCACCCCGAAAAGATTGTCGTGCTTTTCACTGACCGTTATCAGCAGGTGCCTTTCCATTTTTTACCCCCCTTTATTCCCACTCAATGGTGCTCGGCGGTTTGGAAGAAATATCATAAACCACCCGGTTCACCCCTTTGACGCTGTTGATGATCCGGTTGGAAATTCTGCCCATGACTTCATAAGGGATCTTCGACCAGTCGGCGGTCATGGCATCCAGGCTGTCCACAACGCGTACGGCTATGACGTGTTCATAGGTTCGTTCATCGCCCATGACCCCGACCGTGCGGACCGGCAAAAGCACCGCAAAAGACTGCCACACCTTTTCGTAAAGCCCGGCCATTTTGATTTCATCCAGCACGATGACATCCGCCTCCCGCAGGATGGACAGCCGTTCGGGGGTAATCTCCCCCAGGATTCGGATGGCTAGACCGGGACCGGGAAACGGCTGACGCATGACCAGTTCCTTCGGGAGACCCAGTTCAATACCCACCTCACGCACCTCATCCTTGAAAAGTTCCCGCAGCGGTTCCACCAGTTTCAGGTTCATCACTTCGGGCAGCCCCCCCACATTGTGGTGGCTCTTGATGGTGGCGGAAGGGCCCTTGAAAGAGACGCTTTCAATCACGTCCGGGTACAGGGTGCCCTGGGCCAGATACTGGGCCGAACCCAGTTCGGCCGCCTTTTTTTCAAAAATACGGATAAACTCCCGACCAATGATCTTTCGCTTCTCCTCAGGATCCGTCACGCCTTCCAGAAGATCCAGAAAAGTTCCGAAGCATCCACCAGATGCAGATCAATACCGTAATATTCCTGAAACACCTTCACCACTTTTCGGGCTTCCCCTTTTCTCAAAAGGCCGTTGTCCACCAGGATGCAGGAGAGATTATCCCCAATGGCTTCATGAAGGAGCACGGCGGTTACCGAAGAATCCACACCGCCGGAAAGCCCGCAGATGACCCGTTCATTGCCAAGCTGTGCACGCATGGCCTCCACTGTTCTGCGAACAAAGGAGGCCATGGTCCAGGACGGTTCGCAACCGCAGATGTGAAAGAGAAAATTGGCCAGAATTTTGGGACCCTCGGGTGTATGGGCCACTTCCGGATGGAATTGCACCCCAAAAAACCGCCGGGACATATCAACCATGGCAGCCACAGGGCTGTTCTTGCTGCCGGCAAGGACCTCAAACCCTTCCGGCATCTGATCAATACGATCCCCATGGCTCATCCAAACGGTCCACTCGTCATTCTTCTCAAATCCATGAAACAGATCCCGGTCATCCCGGATGGTCATGGTGGCATTTCCATATTCGCGATCGCCCGACTGAGCCACCACGCCGCCCCGCAAATGGGTCAGAAACTGCATGCCGTAACAGATCCCCAATACGGGTATACGGAGATCAAAAATACCTTCATCCGAAAAGGGCGCATCCGTGTCGTAAATGCTGGCGGGCCCGCCGGATAGGATAATGCCTTTGGGAGAAAAGGCTTTGATCGCCTCCAGAGCCATGTTAAAGGGGTGAATTTCACAATAGACCTTGGCCTCTCGCACCCTCCTGGCGATGAGCTGCGTATATTGTGAACCAAAGTCCAGAATCAGAATTTTCTGCGTAAAAAAATCGACATTCATGGTGTGTACCTTCCGCTGACCTTTATCGGGCAGGGACAGGGGCCTGCCCCTACATGTTCCATTGTCCGTCCTCTGTCCTCTGACTTCTGTCCTCCGACCTCGGCTATTCCATCCGATAATTGGGCGCCTCTTTCGTGATAATCACATCGTGAACATGGCTTTCCTGAAGACCGGCGGGTGTAATCTGTATGAACTCCGGTTTGGTCTGCAGATCCGCCATATTACGGCATCCCAGATACCCCATTCCGGACCTTAATCCGCCCACCAGTTGATAAACCGTATCGGCCAAAGTACCCCGATAGGGGACACGGCCTACAATGCCCTCCGGCACCAGCTTTTTATCCTGGTCCGTCTTCTCCTGAAAGTACCGGTCCCGGCTCCCTTCCTTCATGGCCTCCAGGGATCCCATGCCCCTGTAGACCTTGTAGGTTCGACCCTGAAACAGGATGGTCTCACCCGGGCTTTCCTCGGTGCCCGCAAAAAGGCTCCCGATCATAACCGAGTCAGCACCGCCGGCCAGGGCTTTCGTAATATCACCGGAAAACTTGACCCCTCCGTCCGCAATAACGGGGATGCCGTGCTTGCGTGCTTCTTCCGCACAATCCATAATGGCGGTCATCTGCGGAACACCGATTCCCGCCACAACCCGGGTGGTGCAGATGGAACCCGGCCCCACGCCCACCTTGACCCCATCCACCCCGGCGTCGATAAGGGCTTTTGTGGCGGCTGCCGTGGCCACATTGCCGGCAATGATTTCCAGTTCCGGAAAGGTCTTTCTGGTATGGGAAATCGACTCAATCACCATCTCGGAATGTCCATGGGCCGTATCCACCACCACCACATCCACGGAGGCTTCCATCAGGCTTTCAATTCTCTCCAGGGTATCCTCTCCCACCCCCACTGCGGCCCCGACACGCAAACGACCTAAGTCATCTTTACACGCATTCGGGTACTTCTTGATCTTTTCGATATCCTTAATGGTGATGAGGCCCACCAGCTTGCCGTTGTCATCCACCACCAGGAGTTTCTCAATGCGCCGCTTATGCAGAATCGCTTTTGAATCTTCCAGGGTAATACCCGCCTTTGCCGTGGCAAGATTTTCTTTGGTCATCACCGATCCCACGGTATGGTCCAGGTTGGTTTCAAATCTCAGGTCCCGGTTGGTAATAATGCCCACGAGGCTGTCACCCTTCACCACCGGCACACCGGAAATCTTGTATTGGTTCATGATTTCAAGAACCTCATGGATTTTCCGCTCGGGCTCAATGGTGATGGGATTGACGATCATGCCGCTTTCAGACTTCTTGACCTTTTTCACCTCCAGGGCCTGTCGTTCGATGCTCATGTTCTTGTGGATAAACCCCATCCCCCCGTGCCTGGCCATGGTAATGGCCGTTTCAGCCTCCGTTACCGTGTCCATGGCTGCCGAAACAACGGGGATATCGAGCTGAACATTCCGGGACAACCGGGTCTGCACATTGACTTCAGCGGGCAGCACGGCCGATCGATCCGGAATCAAGATGAGGTCGTCAAAGGTATAACCAAATT
>JABGPV010000314.1 GCA_018644785.1 Deltaproteobacteria bacterium
CGAGCAGACGCTTCTGGATCAACGCATGTTCATGGTTTCAGGAAAACAATATGAGCGATTCCTGACGTTACTGGATCGTCCCGCTGAAGACAACGTTGGATTGAAAGACCTTTTTTCCAGAACTGCGCCTTGGGATAAGCCATGCTCCTGAGCGCCCCCGAAGCGCTGAACAGGGGGCATTTTCCTGAGTCCTTCGACTGCGGAAAACCGGTCATGAATGAATGGCTGCTCCGTCATGCCCTCCAGGCGCAGAACAGTGGTTCAGCCAGGACTTTTGTTGTAGCCGAAGATGACCGGGTCGTCGGTTACTACAGCCTAACGGTCGGACAGGTAGACACATTGCAGGCACCGGAGCGAATTCGTAAGGGCATGGGGCAATACCCTATTCCCCTGGTTATTCTCGCCCGGCTCGCTGTTTCTATCCGCCACCAGGGACGTGGTATCGGTAGAGGCCTCCTCCAGGATGTTATTCGCCGTACGCTCTTGATCGCTGAGCAGGCCGGCATACGCGCCCTGCTTGCCCACCCGATCGATGACGATGCTTCCCGGTTCTATTTGCGTTTCGGTTTTATGACCTCACCGCTTCGTGAGAAGCAGCTCCTGCTCCTCCTGAAAGACGCACGTCGCCTGTTCGCTATGTAGCACCAAAGAACAGGTATCATCAGGGTGAGGTCAGTTAGTCCGGCCGGACGAAGTCCGCCGATGTTAAGAAAAACGCAGCTAGTGTTTGTGTATGCAGGCCGTTTTGGCCGGGCTTTTCGGGCTCGGCGGCTTTTCATTATCTCTGGCATGCTCCCTCTAATCACATTGTCTCAAAAATCGCTCGGCCAGTTTGCTTGAAATTCAGGTTACAAAACGCTTTTAAGCAACAGGCCTTTTAGTCTTGACACCTAATTCAATTTGACCCTATTATTAATAATAATGGAGATATCAATCACATTATAATAAATTTACTAGAGATGAGTTATTTATGGACCTATTGGGATAGATATTTGTTATTCTACGTATTGTTTTCCGGAAACGGCAAGTGAAAGCTGCTGATTGTAACCTTCAGTTTGAAAACTATGCGCCAACTTTCTTTTCAGGAAGGGTTATTGAAGACGAAGATTCAGTGTGGATCAGGAGATATTTGGAAATACTCCGCATGATCGGGCCTGTAGATGTTGAAATCCCTGTGGTCCAAAGTGAAAATCTGTTCAATTTTTTCTTGTTCCCCGAGCGCAACCAGGGTTCCGTCTGCCAGATCCATGGGCAAATCCCTGTATTTTTCCATAAGGGTCCGACAACGCCCGATCAGCCTGGCATTCAAGGGCAGGACGTCCATTCCCCCCCTCATGATGAATTCCCACAAGTTATCCTGGGCCCTCCAGGAAAATCCAAGGAGGTAAAATGCCTCGGTAAGAACCGCCCAAGTGGTGACCAGGGGTTGATTTATTTTTTTCAGTGTTTGCAGGCATAAGTGATGATAATTATCCGAGGCGTCGAATAGCGCTACAATGGGGCCTGTATCAATGAGCATCATGATTTCTTACTGAATGCTTTTCGTAGAATTTCTTCACTATCTTCGGCAAGATTGCCCTTTCCGCTGTATTCTTCACCGATCAGATCTTCAATGAGATCGTAGGGCTTCTTGGTTTTTTTTTCCAAGGTCCTCCGGCAAAAATCACGGATTGAGCGCTTCAAAATCTCGGTTCGGGTTGCATTTAGGGCCGCTGCCGTTTTAAATAAAAGATCTTCTGTTTCTTCATCCAGCCTGGCGCTGATTGGCATTTTTTGACTCCCATTGCCTGCGTTATACAAATTGTATTACCATGTATATGGTCATGTCAACACAAAAACGTCGCTTGGAGCCGGCTTGTCTCAGGTTCCGGATATTCCAGTTTGGTGAACGCCGCATTGGATGCGTATTTTTGATATAAAATATCAACCCGTTATGATATGATGCTGCTCCGGGAAGACGCTGGGAAATGTTTCTATGGAGGAGGAAATGTTGAAATGGTTATTGGGTTGTTTTGCAGCGTTGTTTCTGGTGGGTATATTCGTAAGCACCGTGCCAGCCAAGGTCACCATCGGCGGACGGGTATATGTGGATTGTTACTATCTGGAGAGAAACAGGGAAAACGCGCAATATAAAAAACTCGGCAACGCTCCATTTACCAACACCGCCATACAGGTTCCCAACATCACCCGATTCAATGTGAAATGGACCCATGAAGATAACGTGGGCATGTTCATTCAGCTGGGCGTCGGCCAGGTCAGCGGCGGTACCAGCCCAAGGACCAACAAGGAAGGGGTGACACTCATAACCACCAGCGACGGGGTGCAGCTCAGGCATGCCTACGGCTGGTGGGATCTGACGGATAACTTTCAGGTCCTCGCCGGAAAGACCACAACGCCCATTTCTCCGCTTTTGCCTTACCAGATGCTGGGTACGCGATCGGGAAGCCTGAACATTATCGGCGAGGGGTACGGTGAACTTTATTCCGGACGTTTTGCCCAGATCAGGGGGACCTACCATTTTACCAATACCATACGCCTTGCCGTGGCCCTGGTGGACCCCAACGGTGCCGCACTGGATAATTATGCCCCCTACGCTAAAGAGGCCATTCCATATCAGACCGATACCAAATTGCCCAGGATCGACCTGGGGCTTCCCATTTATGCCGGTCCCATCAGCATTTTTCCCAGTTTTCTTTATCAACGGCGCAAAGTTGATTTCCTTACCACTCATCCGGATACTGACGGGATTGACAAGCATATCGATACCTACATCGGAAGTCTGGGCGTCCTGGCCGGATTCGGACCCTTTCAGTTCAGTGCCGAAGGCAACTGGGGGCAGAACTGGAGCAATACCGGGGGCGGCATGGGCGTCAGTCCACCGGCCAGAAACTCAGCCGCCACAATCTATGACCGCCAACTGGACAACACCACAACCTACGGCTGGTGGGTGGACGGGTCTTACCGCCTGGGAATTGTGACGCCGCACATCATGTACGGGCAGATGAAAAGCGAGGGGGACAAGAATCCCATGCGGTACAAATCCTGGTTCTGGGGCATCAGCATCCCCATTCAGGTGGCCAAAGGGTTCTCGTTGGCTCCCGAATTCATGTGGTATGATGACGGGGACGACAACCGGGATGACGGGGAGAATAGGGTAAATAACGGCAGATATGCCATCTATGGTGTTCAGTTTCAGTTCCGCTTTTAGGCCTGGCAGGCCACCCAGCCCTCACGGCCCGGTATCTCCCGAGGCTCGATGGTGGCGGTTTCGAATTCAGGGGTGCTGTCCAGCAATTGACCCAGAGGGACCATTGTTCCACCCATGGATCGGACGGATTTCAGGAACTGTTCAAACATGCTGAGGCAGACGATTCCTTCCACCTCGGCATGGACTGTCAGGACGTTCAGCCGGGTGTGGCTCATCAGCGACAGCATATAATCATTAAAATTTTGCGCATCGACGCCCCCGTGCCCCATTGTTTCATCATAGGTGGGGAGTGTTACCGGGATCTGTGGCTGAGAAAGGGTTTTTCCTGCCACCACCGGATAGAAGATGCTCCGACCCCGGCAGTCGCTGTTGTAGATAAAGGGAAAAGCCGCCTTTTTAAGGAGCACCTGATTCCGGCATTTCCAGCCGGGAACGGCGGAACAGGTGGGCGTTTTCCCCAGGGTTTGCGTCAGAGCGGCAACGCCCCGGGTCAGGGAATGTGAAATGTCCTTGGCGGTCATGACATCGATTTTTGTTTGCCAACCATGATGATCCCAGGCATGAAACCCCGCCTCATGCCCGGCCCGGGCGGTTGCGGCGATCAAATGGGGCAGTTTTCGGCCAATCATCGGTCCCGGCCAGGCCGTCCCCCTTAAAAGGATATCCCAGCCATAGAGGCTGGCGGCCCGGGTTCTCATCATTTTCCACAAGAAACGCGGACGCAGCAACCGCCAGAGGTGACGGCCCATGTTGTCCGGTCCCACGGAAAAAAAGAACGAAGCCCGAATGTCGTATTTTGCCAGAAGTTCGGCCAAGGCGGGAACCCCATAGCGGGTTCCCCTCAAGGTATCCACGTCAACACGCAGGCCGATGTCCATAGTTAGAATTTGGAAATTTGAATTTGGAAATTAGGCAATGCAGCTGCCCACTTCAGGTTTCTTCCAAATTTAAAATTTCAAGTTTCAAGTTTCAAAATCACCGGAACGGATGGCTTCCCGCAGAAAATAGTCGAGGGTTTCCTCAACCGAAAGCTCCAACGCCACGGAAGGTTCCCAGTTCAGCAACCGCTTGGCATTTCGAATGCTGGGCTTTCGATGTTCCATGTCCTGGTATCCCTCGCCGTAATAGGCGCGGCTCTCCACATCCCGTAAACCGGCAAAGGGGGGGAATTTCTCTTTGAGGGGGTGCTTATTGAATTTAGATACCAGAAGTTCCGCCAGCGCGCGAATGCTGAACTCGTTGTCGGGGTTTCCGATGTTGATGATCTGGTCATCGCAGACGCCGCCTTTATTTTCGATAATCCGATAGAGGCATTCAACTCCGTCGGAGACGTCGGTAAAACATCTTTTCTGATTTCCGGAATCCACCAGTTGTATGGGAGTCCCTTCCACCAGATTTAAAATTAACTGGGTAATGGCCCTGGAGCTGCCGATGCGGGCACTCATGAGGCTGTCCAGCCTGGGACCGATCCAGTTGAAAGGCCTGAAGAGGGTGAATTTCAGACCTTTCTGCCGGCCATAGGCCCAGATCACCCGGTCCAGCAGCTGCTTGCAGGAGGAATAGATCCACCGCTGCATGCGAATGGGTCCCAAGACCAATTTGGAGTCATCCTCGTCAAAATCCATGTCCTCGCACATGCCGTAGACTTCGGAGGTGGATGGAAAGATGATACGTTTGCCGTATTTGTCACAGTATCGCACTACCCGCAGGTTCTCTTCAAAATCCAGTTCGAATACGCGGAGGGGATTTCGGGTATATTCGATGGGGGTGGCGATGGCCACCAGCGGAATAACAATGTCACATTTTCGAATGTGGTATTCGATCCACTCCCTGTGGATGGAAATGTCCCCTTCATCGAAGTGGAAACCGGGCGTGCCCATAAGACGTTGAACATACTTGGAATGCAGGTCCATTCCGTGTACTTCATACCGCCCGCTTTCCAGCAACCGTTCGCTCAAGGCGTTTCCGATGAACCCGTCGACCCCCAGGATCAGCACCCGCTTTTTCTGAGCGGCCCGAATCCGGTCGCTGGCCCGTTTCCCAAACCGCATCCCTTCCACCAGGCCCATATGGGATGCAAGCTGCGCTCCCCCCATGAACACATCGCCCGCCTGCTGGGCTGCGTCAACGCGAATGGCCCCCGTTTCACAAGCGATGACCAGGGGGTCCACTGAAAGCACCATACCCGGTTTGGCGCCTTCTTCCCGTGATACCTCACTGACGGTCCAGAAAAGGCATTTTCGATCGCCCATGTGGCTGAAGGCTCCCGGAAAAGGACGTGTTACGGCCCGCACCAGGTTCCTGACACCGGAGGCGGGCATGACCCAGTCAATCTCCCCGTCAGCCGGGGTGCGCCCCCCGTAGTAGGA
>JABGPV010000315.1 GCA_018644785.1 Deltaproteobacteria bacterium
GTCACGGTCCCGGATCCTTTAATGGATTCCATGGCGTTCTTCACAATGTTTATCAGGGCCTGCTTGATTTTATTTCCGTCCATCAACATCATGAGACAGGATTCGGTCCCGTTTGTCTGGAGCGCAACCCCTCTGGAACGCGACTCTTCCCCCATGAGCGACCCCACCTGGCGAACCAGATCCGCCAAATCGCCCCTTTCCAGTTTTAACTGACGTCCTCTTGAAAGCCCGAGAAATTCTTCAACGATTTCATTCAGACGCCTGATCTCATTACGGATCACCGTGGAAAGCTGTTGCAGGTTGTCCGGTCTGAGGCGCTGGCAAGCCATGCTGATGGCATTGAGTGGATTGCGGATCTCGTGGGCCACGCCGGAAGCCAGGCGGCCCATGGCCGACAACCGTTCAGCCTGGTGAAGCCTTCGTTCCATCTGCTGTATTCTGGCGATATGACGATTCTGGTTTCTGTAAAGGAGCCACATGGAAAGTACAGCCAGAAAAACCATGAACCCCATGGCGATCATACCCCAGCGTTTTTCTTTTCCGATCATTCGGTCGAGACTATCCGTATTGAGCCGAAGGCGTGCAATCAACGAAGCCCCCTCGTCCAACGAGAAACGTTCGATCATCATCAGCTGCTTTCGGCCACTCCAGACAACCCTCCCGCTTGAAACGCCCTCTTGCTTCTCAAGGGCAACTGAAACGGACGGCTTCTCATTGGACTGTTCCAGGCACAGCCCTGATTGAAAAAGGGTCCGCCCCGCACCATCCCCGATCAAAAAGCAATCGGTATTTGAAGGCATCCCCACAGCGTCTACGGCCATTTCCGCTGCCGTTCGCAATTTCCAGAAAAGAAACGACTTATGGTCAAAAACCAGAACAACGAACCCTTTATTGTTTTTACGACGAAGGGCAAGAAACCGTGAGGAACTGTGCTTATTTAAGGCCTCGAATAGCTGGATTTTCAAATCTTCATGATCCCTTACCATGGTTGAAATTGCATTTTGAATCGTATTGGGCACAGATCGTTTTTGAAACGTCAGGGCGCCTTGACCATCGAATAAAGCCAGGTTCCACAAACCCTGCCTGGATAAGAGCGATCCCAATTTCTCGTGGCTGAGGGTCCCATTTTCTGTTTCATGATCAATTCGTTGTGCCAACTGCAGAATTACCATAACCATGGATTCCTGCAGGGAAAGGCGCTGATCCTCGAAACCCGTTGAAGCGGATCCACCAAAATCCAATGCCTGAATGTTGTTCATCTGTTGCAGATTGAATCCCATCGTCTGTTGAACGGTTCTGATGAAATCAACCCCCCGCCTCTCCATATACGCCACAAGCGTTTTGTCGAGTGTTCTGAAATCCATGGTAGCCATGGTCAACAAGAGTGCTACGAAAACAAGACATACGCCTGCCAGCGCCAGGGGCTGAAGAAATGGCCCGCCTGAACGTCTCTGTTTTTCTGTTGAGCGTTCTCTTTCCTCTTTCATGGACCATGAGAATACCCGTGAAAGTGAAAAAAAGTCAATCATCACGTCCGTTCTTCAGTGGACCCGGTTCGACAATTTTGTCGCACGCTCTTTGGCATTTTCGACAATTGTTGCCGCTTCGTCCGCCTGACCCTCTTCTTCAACAGACCCTCTTGAAGCCAGGATAGCGGAGTATCCTCACAAAAACACTGGGGGAGAAATGTTTGGCATACTATGTGCTGTAATTGCATACCAGAAATTGAGAGATTAAAAAAATGTCAACTCAAGGAAAAGGAGAGCAACAAGATGAAAAAAATGAGCATTATTGCAGCACTTCTGATGGTGGTTGTCGTTACGACGTTGGCCATGGCAGGCCCGAGGCATAAATTTTTTGACGGTAGAGGGCATTTGGACCCTGCCGTGATAGAAGGTCTGGAACTGACCGATGAACAGACGGGGAAAGTTCAGGCCCTTCACGAAACGGCAAAAAAAGAAATTATACCTATTAAGGCCCAATTTGCCACGAAGCGGGCGGAAATGAGATTGTTATGGACACAGGCAACCCTTGACGTCGCTAAAATCAAGGCGACTCAGAAAGAACTTCAGGCGCTTGGAACCCGGATTCGCGATATCCAAACGGATATGCGCATTGCCTTTCGGAACCTCTTAACTCCCGAACAAACCTCAAAAATCCTGGCCTCGGGTTTTGGCAAAGGCGGCCGCTATAAAAAGGGTGGCGGGTATGGTAAGGGAAAAGGGGGCGGGTATGGTAAGGGGCAATGCCGCGGAAATGGGGGGGACCAGTGCCGCGGATGTCCCAGAAACACGCAATAAAAACTCAAGTCATCAAATCGGAGAACCCCATGCCAGGCCTTTCCTGCCGCCCGCCTGAAAAGTCAGGTGGCGGAAGGGCCGCTCATTTCATTCAAACGAAAACCGGTTCATCTCACCTGATTCCATGTCCACATGCACCATGACGTTTCTGTAAGGTCTTCCCCGGTTAAGAAGAATTTTGATCACCTCCATGGTCTGAAGTGTCGCCACAAAAGATGGTGTGACCGCCGGCACCCCTAAGAGCGCCTCAGGACGCTTCTCCTTGTTTCTTTCCATATCTCCTGAACCATAGAGCAGAGAAAATCCTCTGTCTTCCGGAAAAATGGTCATCAACTGTCCTTCAAAGCCCGCCACAGCCCCATGCACCAGCGGAATTTTCAATGATCGGGCCGCCGCCTGAATGCTGAAACGATCCGGCACATTGTCCAGGGCATCCACAATCACATTCGATCCGGCCAGGATCTCTTCGGCATTCGTCCTATCCATTCGATCCTGATGCACTTGGACGTCAACACCGGGGTTAACATTTTCAAGCACCCGGGCCGCCACTTCACACTTGGGTTGACCCAGGTCCGGTACACTGGAGAGGGCCTGTCGATTCAGGTTGGTTTCGTCAAAACGGTCAGGGTCCACCACCACCAGATAACCGATTCCCATCCTTGCCAGCAACAGCAGAGCCGACCCGCCAAGTCCCCCCGAACCCACCACGGCCACGCGTGAATTCACCAGTTGAAACTGTTCTTCCATTGAAACGGTTTCCCGGTTCCGAATATATCGAAAGGGACAGATTCCTGCGTTCAGCGCCGCTTCATATACAGCCCGAACACTGCAACCGAAACGGGCCCCCGCTTCAATGGCCGAAGCATCTTCAAGGACCCGCACCTCACGTCCGGCGGTATCATGAACGGTTTTTGACCGTTTAAGGATCCATTCATCCATGGGCTACCTCTCTGTTTTCCTCATTTACGCGACCTCTGCCCCCGTTTAAACTCCGCCTGATAGATCTGTCGCTGCTCACAGTTAAGTCGATCAATGGTTGCCCGTTCCTCCGGAGTAAGGGGCCTGTTTTCACGAACGGCCCGGGCTTCCATCGCCCGAATCCGCTCATAGTGTTTATGCCCCTTTTCAATACTGTACTGTCGAATTTTCTTTAAATGCAACTGAAGTTCAGCGATAT
Organism: Deltaproteobacteria bacterium; assembly: GCA_018644785.1. The sequence continues at coordinate 3,478 of JABGPV010000315.1, forward strand.
GGCCATTGGGCAACCGCAGGTTCAGATGAATATCCCAAAACCCGCTGGGCAAAGGTTCCAGTGCGCGGTCTTTCAGACGAACAACCTCATAACCCTGCCGCAATATGAATTGGAGGGCACGGTAAACCTGATCGACATCATCATACTCGATGGAACTGCGGGATACGTCCATCAGCAGCGAAACGTCCCCGCCCAATTCCACTTCAATTTTCTCTTTGGCCCGTTTTCTACCCTTGAGCCCCCCACCGGGGGGGAAAACCGCAGTCCCCCCGGTACATGCCGCCACAGCACGGGTCATCCGCTTAAGATCTTTATCGGCAACGGCAGCTTCCCCATAAAGGACATCCAGGTCATGGATATTTTGTCTGGGGACTTTGCCGCCGACCTTTTCCGCCACAACTTCCCGTGCCCACAGACTGGTGGTCAACTGTTTCGGCGTGAGTTTAAATAAAGGTTCAGAACAAAGCGGCGCATCCGGGACCGATTGCCCGTCCCCGCCGGCAAGGGATTCCGGCACCGGTCCCATTAAAAGAACCCGGCACAGAAAAAAAATCAGCAGGCCCAGTGGAATAAATGACCGGCAAAATCGTTGATGGTTGTCTTTTCCCATGTTCATAAAGTCAAGCTTTCCTACCGCTCGGCGGTGGCCAGTTTCAGGGCAAGGCCCACAAAAATAATACCCGTCGCCCGGTTCATAATCTTCTGCGCTCTGCCGGAACGGTTCACCCATTGGCCGATGGTTCCGGCCAACAGTGCGATGCCCCCGAAAACCAAAAGGGTCGAAAGAATAAAGAGCCCCCCCAGAATAAGAATCTGCAGCCACACGGGTCCCCTTGACGGATCAGCGAACTGGGGCAGGAACGCCAGAAAGAAAATGGAGACCTTCGGGTTGGTGATATTCATGATAATGCCGCGGCCGTAGAGTTTCAGCAGCCGAATTTCACCGTTGCCTTTTCCTTGAATTTTTGTGGCGGAGGCCCTGAATGCCTGCCATGCCAGATACAACAGGTATCCGGCGCCTGCCAGCTTGAGCGCGGAAAACGCCAGGGCTGACTGCTCGAAAATAACCGCAACGCCCAGAGCCACGGCAAAACTGTGAACCACAAGTCCCGTGCAAAGCCCGAGCATAACAACCAATCCGGAGCGCTTCCCGTAAAGCGAGGATTGGGTCAGCACAAATATGTTGTCGGGGCCCGGAGCCAGTGCAAGCAATACGGAGGCCATAAAAAATGTCAACAGCGTTTCTACGGGTATCATTTCTATCTCTTAACACTCATCCATTTTGAGCGTCCGGGCTGTCCGGTCTGAATCGACAGATTTCTCCCAGGCCCTTCAAAGCGTTCGGGATGTTGAAGCTTAGCCCACGGGGTAACGCGGGTCAAAGGAATTTTTTCCTGCCCTGATCTCAAGCCGCTTGACAGAAAACCGGTTGCATGGTTTAATATCGGCACTATCTTTGCTAAAAAAGAGGCAACAAAATCCATGAAATCCTGGCAAGGCATTCTGATAAACGGTTGTATCACGGTTCTGGCTGTATTTGCGGCAGTAGGCCTGTTTTTGCCTGATGCCCCGCCTGACAAAACGAAGGAAATACCGGAAGCGTTAAATGTACAGATCAAAGATATCCAGTTGAAGTTGAACACCATTGAGGACGCTGTCTTGAAGCAAAAAGAACAAGCAGCAATTACCCCCGCACCCAGTGAATCCTCAAAAAATCCAGAAGCCCTTCTCAAACTGGATCGAAAGCTGGATATGGTTTTGGGAAAGCTGGCTGTGCTTGAAAATCAAAGGTCGCGTACCCAGGCGCCCCAGACCTTCGGACGTTCTTTTGGACCGCCCATGGCCCCGCGTGGTTTACCACCCGCACTTTCGGCAACAGGACAAGGCCCCGCAAGTTGGATTGACAGTCTTCCCGACGACAAAAAACGGGAAGTGGAAGTCATTTTTGAAGAAAACGCCATACGAATTAGGGAAAAACTCCCGCCTCCCGACCCCAATGGCCGCATGCCGGACCGCGAAACCGTTATCAGCGTCATGAAGGAAAATGATTTATTGCTAAAGCAGGAACTTAAAACCATATTAACCGACGAAGAG
>JABGPV010000316.1 GCA_018644785.1 Deltaproteobacteria bacterium
CGACCTTGCCACAGAGGACGAAGAGGAACGGACCGAGGACTTCATTATACGGGGCGTGATCGGCGCTCCCGCCCTGGCCAGCATGAAGAACAAGAAAACCCTATTGGATATCGCCGGCGGCGTGCTCCATGACGCCATGATCATCTCCGAGCCTTTTGCCGTAGCTTACGGGCTCAATCTTTTCTCCTCGGCGCTCATCATCGATATCGGGGCCGGAACGGTTGACCTATGCCGCATGGCGGGAACCATACCCACGGAAAAGGACCAGATCACCACCATGAAAGCCGGCGATCACATCGATCATGTTTTCCTGAAACTCATCCAGAAAAAATACGAGGAAGCCAACTTTACCGTTGCCATGGTCAAACGGTTCAAAGAAGAAAACGCCTTTGTGTCTACACATGGGGAGCGGGTTTCCATTGAGTTGCCGGTCCATGGAAAACCGGTAAACCATGATGTGACTCAGGAACTGAGGCAGGCATGCCGGTCCATTGTCCCCGAGATTGTGACAGGAATCAAATCCCTTATTGCCGAATTTGATCCCGAATTTCAGAGGGGGCTGAAGAGAAACGTCATTTTAGCGGGCGGGGGAAGCCAGATCGTAGGATTGCGAAGGGAAATCGAGTCGCACATGAAGGAGACCCTGGGTTACGGCAGGGTCATAGCGGTGGAGGAACCGCTCTATGCCGGGGCTAACGGAGCACTAAGGCTTGCCAAGGATATGCCGGATGAATATTGGGATGAGGTGACAAGTAAGGGAAAATAATTTGGAAAGGGAAAACAAATGGAGAAAGATTTCAGATACAAAATGAGACACATGGGGGATGCCTTTGCCGATGGAATTGAAGGCTTGGGCCGTTCCGCCAAAGGTTCCGTGCGTGGGATTGTCCTCACTTACAGAATCGATGGACAAAAAAGGGAGAAGGAAAAGATTGTTGCCGAGTTAGGGGAAAAAATGGCTGCCGGCAGGAAGGATGACCCGACGTTCAATATCTCGGAGGATGAGACGATTACGGCTCTCCTTTCCGAACTGGACCGGATTGAAGAGCGGATTGACACCTTCAAACAGGAACGAAAAGAGCGGTTATACCCGAAAAAGCTTGCAACCCATGAACCGGCGGATGCATTGTAACCTCCCGTTCTCGTTCATACTTTGAACCCATGAACCTTTCAAGGCGAAAACGCCGGCGAAACACGTTTTTATAAGGGAGGTTGCGCCCATGTCGGAAAAAACTCGGAATATACTGGCCTTAAACTACGATTCAAAAACAACGGAATTCATCCAAAACGTCTTCTCAGGAGCGTGTGCCGTAACCCCTGTCAACAACCTGGCTGAGGTTTCCGAAAAGGCTGGCGGCGACTTCGATGTCATCCTCACCGGATATGTTGTGCCTGCGTTTTCAGAAGAAAAAGCAACCTCGCATCTAAGCGACATTCAAAAGGCCTTTGACGACGCCTCGTCAACTTTGCGGGAAATAGTGAATAACGATGAAACGCTCCTGGAAAAAAGGGAACAGGAGCAGGCAAACATTCTGGCATTTCTGCAGGAACATGTGCGCCAGGCCGAAAAGGAGAAAGTTCTCCTCAAGCAGGAAATGCAAGCCGTGACTGAAAAGGATGAAGTTTATCTGAAAGAAAAGATTGAGGCGGAGGAAAAGGCGAAAGCCTCCCTGAAGGCCCAAGAAGAAGCGGAAGCCAAAGCGGAAAACGCCCTGAATGAAAAAAACGAGGCGGAGGAAAAAGCGGAAAACGCATTCACAGCCCGATCCGAAGCTGAAGCGGCGGCGGCGGAGGCCTTGAAAACCCGGGCGGAGGCGGAGGAAAAGGCGAAAGCCTCCCTGAAGGCCCAAGAAGAAGCGGAAGCCAGAGCGGAAAACGCCCTGAATGAAAAAAACGAGGCGGAAGCGGGCATTGCCAAACTTCGAGAGGAAGATGCCGGACGTATTACCCGGCTCGCCGGCGAGGCCAATCGATTAACCGAAGAATTGGAAAACGCAATGGCCCTTGCGGAACAGAACCGGGCGGAAAAAGCCTCCATAGAAGAAAAACTCACCAAACTTCAGGAAAATTGGGAAAAGTACGTAGCGGGTGCATGATATGATTGAAAAAGATGAGAACGCCGTCATCCGGAAGATTGTTGCGCTGCAGAAAGCCTATGCTTCCGCATGCAGGGAGTTCAAGGAATTAAAGGTGCAGGCCCATGAAAAACACACGGAACTGAGCGATACCGAAGTCGAATTGAAGGCCGCCGTGAAGGACTCTCGAATCGGGGATAAAACCATACAAAACGCGGAAAATGAGATCGCTGTGTTAAAGAAAAAGATCTCCGAAACGGACAGCGACCTCGAACTGGTAGATCAGGAACTGAAAAGAATGGGTGATGAATCGGCAAAATTATCCACACAAAAAGACGCTTTGATGGAAAAGATAGCGCCCATCAACTCGCAACTGCAACTCACCATGGATGACCTCCATGAAAGTGAAAAGGAACTGCATACGACATTTTCCACCATTGACGCACACCTGGCTCAAAAGGCCGGTTTGACGACGGAAATATCCGAAAAGCTATCAAATGTAGCGGTTGAAAAGGAACAGGGCGACAAAGCATTGGATGCGTTTTCCATGGATTTTGGAAAACTGGCCATTGAGCGGGAAGAAATCAAGAAAACATTCAACAAAAGGGAAAAGGTCCTTTCCGCCTTGAAAGAAGAAATAGCGGCTTTAGAAGGAAAATGTATCTCCATCGAGGAAGTTGTCGAACTGGGAAAAAAGAAATCGCTATTTGAAGCCCATGTGACAAACCTGGAAGCGGAAAAGGAAACAAGCCGCGAGAAATCAACCAGACTGGAAAAAGCGCTTTCCCAAAAAGAAGATGAGTTGAATCTGATTGAATCCGGAAAGGCAGAAAAAGAGACTTTGGCCGAAACCCTTGCCGATGAAGTCGGTGAATTTGACGAACTGGCTGCAAAAGCGAAAACCGACAACAATGAACTTGTCGAGGCCGATGCCTTGGTTGAAGAAGCACTTTTCGATTTGAAAAAACGGTTTTCCGGCGGCGTGGGCACCGAACGAGAATTTGGGTCGAAATGGGGCCTGTCGTCGTGATTTTGAGCTGCTATAAGGGGGAAATTAAATGAGAGAAACTGCTATCGGCCGCATAAATGACCCCGCGAAAAAAGAGCTTATCGCTTACATCAACAAGTTAGGCACCTTCCTTTCCGCAAAGAAAAAAAAGGCCATTCTTGAGGCGGACCTGTTGAAAATCAGCAGAGAAATAACATACACCGAACTTGGAATTGAAGAAACCCGGAAAAAAATTAACCGGAACAGGGCGTCTATCGACCGGATTGCCCCTGAAATCGCTGTATTCAGAAATAGGCTTGCAAGCCTCGAACAGGACAAGCGGCCCCTTGAAGATGAGTACAACCGGCTTTTGGACATCCAGCTCAATATTGATAAGAAACGCGCGGATGTTGAAAACAAGAAAGCCTTGGTTCAACGCCTGACCACGGATATCGGGAACGTAACAAAAAAGATTGACACGTTAAAGGCGCAGGAAAACCGAGCCCGGGACAAAAATCAGGAAATTCAGAACGAAATTGATTCGAACCAACACAATCTGAACAACCTGGAAGCAGAAATCGAGGTCATGACAACAACGAGAGATCTGCTGAGCGGGCAGATTCCCGACTTTATCGATATCGAAGAATTCCCGAGTCTGCAAACCGCGGAACAGAATACGGAAGAATATACGTCTGATGTCAAAGCCGCGATGGAAAAAATGGAAAAGGATATTTCCACCTGCGAGAAAAGGATAGAAGAAAGCCACGACCTGGAAACATCTTTGACCCTGGAGAAAAAGGGCCTGGAGAGCAGGCTCGAAGCACTTGATGGCAAAGTACAACCGGACGTGGACAGAGACAATTTGAGCCGGGAAGTCGCCTCCCTGTCCGAACAAAAAGAGGCTTTTTCAAGTGAAATAGCCGCCCACCAGGCTGAAATTTCGCGGTTGCAGCCAATGGTAACGGAGCATGACAACACGCTTGAAATTGAAAGAAAATCAGTTTTGAAGCTGGATGAAACGGTCCGGAATCTCACGGAGAGAAAACAATTCATTTCCACCCTTGATGATGTTGAAGTGGAAATGGAGAAACTAAAAGGGCAAATCGCCAAATCAAACGTGGGTATAGAATCGAATAACGGCTATCTGGCAGTTATCAAAATGGTAAAGGGGGACGTGGAAGCCATTGATCGCAGGGTGGACATATCCCTGGATGTTTATGGCGCCGCGCTTCTGGAAGTTCAGCGCATCGTATTACTGGGGCACGGCATTTTATACGGCAATAGGTCCGAATGATATGAAATTTCAAATTCCTTAGGCTGGAAGAGAGGTTCACATGGAAAAGAAGCGAAAGGGTGTGGTTGGATTTGCTGCAAAAGTATTGAACGAAGCAGGCGGCGCCTTGGTGGATATGTTCGATCTGGGGGAACGCGCCGTGAACAAGGTGGGTCGCAAACTAAAAAAGGCGCCCAAGCTGGGAAAGAAAGCGCGAAAAATTGTCGATGAAGGGATTGAAAGCATCCGGCCGGAAAGAAAAGCCGTCAAAAAAGGCGAAACCAACGCCATCGAAAACAAGATCAAAGAAAAAGAAGATAAAATAGAAGGTCTATATCGGGAAATCGGAAAAGAGGGTGTCAGCTATGCCGAAGCCGGCGCGCCCCTGGATTCGGACACTGTAAAAAGTCTGATTTCCGATGTCAAAGAATATGAGAAAGAAATTACGAGACTCAGGGACCGGGTAGAGGAATTGGATGCCCAAAAAGATGAAGGCAAACTGGAAGGCTTGAAGCCGGAACAGGAAGCCGCGTATTCGGAAGCACCCGAAGGGGTAGCGGGAAGCAGAGAACAGGATCTTCCGTTGCAAGCGGCAATGGCGGCGGCAATTGAAACCGGTCTGCGGTCGGATGTGTTCGAATTTGCTTCTGAAAAAGCAAAGTTCGAAAAAGTTGCCGAGGACCTCCTCGACAGTGACATGGAAATCAAGATTCTGGCGGTAGCGGAACTCGGAAGGATGAAAAACAAAGCCGCCGTGCCGGTGCTGGGTGAGGCCGTCAAATTCGAGGAGCCCCACCTTACCCTGGAAATCGTCAACGCCCTGATCGATATAGGGGATTCCAGCGCTGTCAGACTGTTTAAGGATCGGGTGCAGGACTCCCATTACCGGGTGCGCGTCGCCTGCCTCAGGGGCCTGTACAAACTGGCGGCGGAAAATGACGACGAAGCGATACGGATTCTGCTCAACGCCCTGCAGGATGACCACCCCGATGTCAGGAAATCCGGCGCGACCTTCCTGGGGTGGAAAGGCAATGAGGAAGCCGTCCCGGCGCTTGTTCAGGGACTGAAAGATGAAGATGAAAAGGTCACGAAGGCGGCATTGGCGGCGCTTGCGGCGATCCGGGACAAGTCCGCTGTTCTCCCACTCATAAAGGTGCTGAGAAACGAAGATATTGAACTGAAAAAAAAGGCACTGGATGCCATCAAAATGATTAC
>JABGPV010000317.1 GCA_018644785.1 Deltaproteobacteria bacterium
AAAAATGACAACGTAGTAAGAAAACAAATATCAGATAAAGAATGGATAGGGGAAACAGATGAAGGCTGGGGTGAATCAAATGCAATAAAAGGAAATAGAAAGATATCAACAAAAATACCGTCTCGCGTCAAAAAGCACGTTTTGAAAAGAGACAAAGGCAGATGTTCGCATTGTGGAAGCAAAAAGAATATTGAATATGAACACATCATCCCCCTTTCAGAGGGCGGAAGAAATAGTGTAGGCAATGTTAAACTATTGTGTCAAGAGTGCAATAGAAGGAAATAGTAAGAGAAAATAGGGACGGGTGTTTGTGCCTATGCCGATTGATGACAACGGGCCTTTTCTTAAACAAACCCGCGTCTCCTGCGCCATTATCCGGCAGGGTGATTTTACGCTTGCCGTTCAACGAAACGTGGGAATGAGTTTGCCGCTGAAATGGGAATTTCCGGGTGGTAAGATTGAAAAGAACGAAACCCCGGAGGAATGCTTGAAGCGGGAACTGGAGGAGGAACTGGCATTGTGCATTCAGATTGGAGAGGCACTCAAACCCATGGCCCATGCGTATGCAACCTTTACTGTGATCCTTCATCCATTTATCTGCGTCATTAAATCGGGAAAAATCGTTCTCCGTGAACATGCTGCTTTTACTTGGTTAACAACTTCCGAGCTGCCTGCCCTGGACTGGGCCGACGCAGACCGGCCCGTTCTCAATGTCTACCTGAAAATGCCTGTGAGAGGAACTCATGGTAAAGGGATAATATGACCCTCATCCCGCTGGCCTATCCGATCAGACCGATTCAAGGGCCGTCAGTTCACCGGAGACTTTCCTGAGACGCTGGCTCAAAACTTTTGCCATGGTGGCAAAGATACGTGTACCGATGGTGGCGTCTTCTTCCATGAGGTTTTCAAAATCGTCCATTTTAAGCACATAGAGTTCGCAGTCCTCATCGGCCACCGCGCGGGCGGAGCGGACGGATCGTTCCAGGAGGGCCATTTCGCCGAAGTAGAGCCCAGGGCCGAGACTTGCAAACCGCATATCCTTTTTCGGACCGGAGGCAGCTAAAATGCTCACATAACCGCAGGCGATGAAAAAGAGTGCATCCCCCGGTTCCCCCTCCTCAAAGATGGTTTCTCCAGCACGGTACGCTCTTTTCTCCATGACCTGTTTCACGCGGGCCTTTTGTTCCGGTGTGAGGTGGTTCAGCAGGGCAAAATCTGAAAAATCCCATTGGCACCGGGAGGCCACGGCTTCGGGTGAATACTTTTCGATCATCCGGTTTTCCGCGGCTTCCAGCGCACGGTCCACATCAGGAAAGATGTTTTCTTCGCCCACGCTTTCCATTACTCCCAGATCCCGCAAATAAAGCATCAACTTTTCGCGGGACCGGGTGCCGGAAAGAAGGCTCGAAAGCATGAAGGTTTCGGCGTTTGATTTCACGTCATCGCAGATGCGCTTGATGAGTTCCGCTCCCGTGATATCAATGGTATCCACCCGTTTAAGATCGAAGATGATGATCTGGGTTCCGTCCAGTTCCTTTTGAACATCATCTGAAAGCTTGTCCGCCGTGCCGAAGAAGAGGTTCCCGGATAATTCATAGACCAGTATTTTACATCCATGTTTACTTAAAACCGTGGTTTCCTCTTCGGTACGCGCGCGTTTGGAAAGAATGTCTTCACATCGATATTTCTTCTTATATACCCTGGCGCCGATGATCTCCCTGAGGAACAAAAAGGCGGAAATCAACAATCCAATCCCCACAGCGATCATGAGATCCAGTACCACGGTGATGACGGTCACCACCCCCACCACCAGAAGGTCCTTGAAGGCGGTCTTTTTCCGGACCAGGCTCAGGCTGTAAGTATCGAGCATGGAAATGGCGGTAACGATCAATATGGCTGCCAGCACACACATGGGAATCCAGCCGGCAACGGAGCCCAGAGCCACCAGTATAAACAGCAGAACAAGGCCATGAAGGATACCCGAGATACGGGTTCGGCCGCCATTCTGGATGTTGACGACGGTTCTCACTGTGGCGCCGGCCCCGGCCATGCCGCCGAAAACGGCACTGACCGCATTGCCGATCCCCTGGCCGAAGAGTTCCCGGTTGGAGTGGTGTTTGGTCTTGGTGCTCACATCCGCCACAAGTGAGGTAAGGAGGGAGTCAATGGCACCTAAGATCCCCAGGGTCAGCGCCGGCGCAAGGAATGCGGTGGGGTATTTAAGAATGATGGCAAAGATATCTCCAAAAGAAATGGAGAGAAAACCAAAAGGGATGGGGAATCCAGTGGGGATGGCGCCGATGATAAAGGGATTTGATTCGAAACGGAGAAATTCCGGAACAAGGGTTTTTCCGAGCAGGAGATAAAGGCCGGTCCCTAAGATGAGTCCCACCAGGGATGCCGGGATCTTTTGTGTGATTTTCCCCGCAATCATGATGGCTAAAATGGTGGCAACCCCGATTCCCAGTACCGGAAGGCTTCCCACCATGTCATTCAACAAAACCGGTGAAAAGCCGCCCTCGGTGTTAAAAAACCCCTTGATACCCAGGATGGGGGCCACCTGTCCCAGGAAAATAATCACGGCAATGCCGTTCATGAAGCCGGCAATCACGGGATAGGGGATGAACTTGATGAGGGTTCCGCAACGCAGTATCCCCATGAGTACCTGAACGATTCCACCCAAAAAAACGATGACGGCGGTGAGGGTCAAAACGGCGGAGAGGGGATCGGGCTGCTCCAGGATGGCAGGGTGTTTCATGAGGGTGGCGATGAATTCCGTAATCACCACGGTCATGGGTCCCGTGGGCCCCGTGATCTGGGAAGGGGTTCCTCCGAACAGGGCTGCAAATATGCCGGTGAAGATGGCACCGTACATGCCGGCCGCGGCACCTTGAGCCAGGGCTTCAGGGGTTCCCATGGAAGCAAAGGCCGAAACGCCGAAGGCCAGGGCCAGGGGAAGGGCGATTACCGCGGCGGATATGCCGCCGGAGATATCACCTTTTAGGTTGCTGAACATGGTCATTTTGTGCCACCTCTGTTTGAAGGTTCGAATGTGGATGAAGTCAGGTTGTTTGGGGGAGCGCCGTCTCGTTGATTATTTCCCATAATTCCTCCACGCCCTGCCGGGTATGGGAGGAGAAGATGACGGGCCTCGAAAATGAGACGTCCTTCAGGCCGCCGGTAATGAGATTGGCTCTTCTATTGGTTTTCTGGCGGGAAATCTTGTCCGCTTTCGTCAGTACGAGGATCGGTTCTATCTGATAATGATTCAACCAGTTGATAAGGTCTTCATCCCCTGATGAAGGGTCCCTGCGAATATCGAGAATCACCACCACCGCTTTCAGGGTTTTTCGGGTCCGAAGGTAGTCTTCTACCATTAATCCCCAGGATTTTTTGATCTTGGTGGGAACCTTGGCAAAGCCGTAACCGGGCAGATCCACCAGGTAAAGGGTTTTGCCGAAGCGGAAGAAATTAATGGCCTGGGTCCTGCCGGGGGTGCTGCTGGTTCTGGCCAATTTCCGCCGATTGACAAGGGTGTTGAGAAGGCTCGATTTCCCCACATTGGATTTCCCCGCAAAAGCGATCTCCGGCCTGTCGGGGGGAGGATAGTGTTTTTCCTGAAAAGCGCTTTTTATGAATTCAACGTCCATGGGTCTTTAAGAAACCTTCGATCCGATTTAACCCCTCCTTGATATTTTCAAGGGAGTTGGCGTATGAAAAACGGATATAACCTTCGGCGTTCTTCCCGAAATCGATCCCGGGCGTTACGCCCACATTGGCTTTCTCGAGAATTTCAAAGGCGAGATTATAGGAACTTTCAGCCAGGTGACGGGCATTGGCCAGGATATAAAAAGCGCCTGCCGGTTCCACGGCAATGCCGAAACCCAGTTCCCGGATCCGTTTGATCATGTATTTGCGGCGTTCGTCATACACGGCCCGCATCCGCTCAACATCTTTATGGGCATGCTTCAGGGCGGCAATACCGGCCCATTGGGAAACGCTTCCCGCAGATATGAAAAAGTTCTGTTGGACCTTCTGCATGGGTCGAATAAAGTCAGGGGGCGCAATCAAATAGCCGAGACGCCAACCGGTCATGGCAAAGATCTTGGAAAACCCGTTCAGCACAAAAGCGTTCTCCGTGAATTCAAGAATGGAATGCTCCTTTTCCCCGTAAACCAGGCCGTGATAAATCTCGTCGGAGATAATGGGTGGGCCCAGCTGTGCCAATTCAGCCATTCGATTTCTGCTAAGCAGGTTCCCGGTGGGATTGGAAGGAGAGTTAATGAGAATCCCCCGGGTGTTCGGCCCGATATTTTTCTTGACCGCTTCAGGACGAAGTTGAAACCCGTCTTCTTCATACCCTTTGACCCGGCTGGGGCGGGCCCCCAGGAATTCCGCGAAATTGGGGTAGCAGGGATAATGGGGGTCGGTCATGATCACCTCATCCCCGGCTTCAAGGAGGGCGGAAAAGACCAAGAAAAGGGCAGGGGAGGTGCCGGAAGTCACCAGGATGCGATCCGGGTCAATACTGACGCCGTATTTATCGTGGTAATATTCGCAGATGGCTTCCCGCAGTTCCAGTAGCCCCAGGCTGTGGGTATAGTGGGTTTCGCCCCTTGAAATGGCTTCTCTGGCCGCCTCGCAGATGCACTCCGGTGTTGGAAAATCCGGTTCCCCGATTTGCAGGTGAATAATATCACGTCCCTGTCTCTCCAGTTCGTGGGCCCTTTCCAGGACGTCCATGACGATAAAGGGGGGGATATTTCGGGTCCGTTCGGCGACTCTGTTCATGGTTTATTCTCGATTTAATGTCAGTCTCAGATAACCTTGTTCAGGGCGTACTCAATGATTCCCTGAGCACCGGCGTGCATCAGTTGGGGAATGAGGTCCCTCACCAGCCGCGCATCCACAACGGTTTCAACGGATATCCAGTCGGAGTGGTGAAGGCCCGCGACGGTGGGCGCATTCAGGCTCGGCAGGATTTTGATAACTTCCTCAATATTTCGTTTGAGTACGTTCATCTTGAGCGCTACCATATTTTCCGCCCGCAAAGCCCCTTTGAGAAGCAGGATAATCTGGGAAATCTTCTGCTTTTTCCATTCATCCTGATAGGCCTCCCGGTTGGCGATCAACTGGGTATTGGTTTCCATGAGTTCATGAATAATGTTGAGGCCGTGGGCCCGAATGGTGCTTCCGGTCTCGGTGACTTCAACGATGGCATCCGCCAATCCGGAAACCACCTTGGCTTCCGTGGCCCCCCATGAAAAGGAGACCTTCACATCGATGTTTTTTTCTTCAAAAAATTTCCGGGTGAAATTGACCAGTTCTGTGGCGATTTTCTTCCCCTGAAGGTCTTCAAGGGTTTTGATATCTGAGCCCGCAGGCACTGCCAGCACCCATCGCGCCGGGTTCTGGCTGACTTTGGAGTAAACCAGATCATCAACCGTCACCACATGGGATTCGTTCTCCTCGATCCAGTCTCTTCCGGTAAGGCCCGCATCCAGTGTACCGTTTTCCACGTATTGGGACATTTCCTGGGCCCGACA
>JABGPV010000318.1 GCA_018644785.1 Deltaproteobacteria bacterium
GAACAAAGATACCCAGCTTGAAGACACGGTAATCTTTGTGGGTTTAGATGTCAGCGCCATCAAGGCGGCCGCTAAATCCGACCTGCATCAGACCATCATCATGGCCACGATTCTCCTTTTGATCTGTTTTTCAGGTATCATTTTTGTTTTCATGACCCATCGGTACAGGACGACCGAAGCCTCTCTGTCCCAAGAGATCATCAGCAGTCAGAGACTCGCCTCAATCGGCCGGTTAGCCGCCGGAGTGGCCCATGAAGTGCGAAACCCTTTAAGTTCCATTAAGGGGTTTGCCATATATCTTCAGCAGCGCTTTCCCGATAACCCTGAAGACCGGGAAATGTCGCACATCCTGATTCAGGAAGTGGAACGCCTGAACAAAGTGATCACCCAGCTTTTAGAGATTGCAAGACCGGTTACCATCTCCGGTCAAACCACCCTGATGCATGATTTCATTAAGAACAGCTTGAAGTTGATTGAGAAAAAGGTCGCCCAACAGCAGGTCCAAATTGATGTGGATTTATCCCATGAGATCAGGGGTGCCCGTATTGATCGGGACCGGATGCAGCAGGTTCTATTGAACTTATACTTAAACGCCCTCGACGCCATGCCGGAGAATGGCAGGCTAAGAGTGATTCTGTCCAAGAGGGTTGTCCCCCCAACACCCGGTCATGATACCGATGTGAAAATGAACCGGGAATTTTTGGAAATTCAAGTGGTCGATAACGGAAAAGGTATTGAACCAATTGATCTTCCACATATTTTTGATCCCTATTTTACAACCAAAAATACCGGCACCGGTTTAGGTCTTGCCATTGTATATAATATAATAAAGGCCCATGAAGGCAAAATAACGGCTGAAAGCAACCCTGGATTCGGCACCACCATAACCGTATTATTGCCAGTATCCAAGCCTTACTTGAGAGCAAATCATGAATAGTCAAAAAAGTTCTGTCTTGGTTGTCGACGACGACGATGCCCATCGAACCGTACTCAAAGCCGTCCTGAAAGGGTGGGGATATGATATTCATGAGGCCAATGACGGTTATGTTGCCGTTAGAAAGGTTAAAGACAACCCCTTCGACCTGGTCCTGATGGATATCCGCATGCTGAAATTATCAGGCATCGAAGCTTTGAAACAGATTAAGATTTTTAATCCCGCCATTCCAATCGTTATCATGACTGCTTATTCCTCAGTAGAAACGGCCGTGGAGGCGCTCAAGAAGGGGGCATATGACTACCTCACCAAGCCCCTGGATTTTGATGAATTGCGGTTAGTGATGGAAAGGGGTATGGAGCACAGCCGGCTAAAGGAGGAAAACCGCTTCCTTAAACAGGCCCTTGGGAGCCGGTTTGATACCCGGAATATCATCGGTCGGAGCCCTGCCATGGTCCAACTCATGGAAACCGTAGCCCAAGTCGCCTCTTCTGATGCAACCGTATTGATCACGGGGGATTCAGGAACAGGAAAAGAATTGGTTGCCGGGGCGATTCATTTCAATAGTTCAAGGAATGACGCGCCCTTCATTAAGATCAACTGTGCCGCCATTACGGAAACATTGCTTGAATCCGAGCTTTTTGGTCATGAAAAAGGGGCCTTTACCGGGGCGTACCGAAAAAAAGAAGGCCGGTTTAAACAAGCCGATGGAGGGACCCTTTTTCTGGACGAAATCAGTGAAATGCACCCGACCATGCAGGTAAAGCTATTACGTGCTCTGCAGGAAAGAGAAATCACTCCGGTAGGAGGAGAAAAAGACATTCAAATAGACGTCCGAATTGTCGCAGCCACCAATAAGAATTTAGTGGAGATGATCGAACAAGGTAATTTCCGCGAAGATCTTTTTTACCGGTTAAATGTAATTGAGCTTCACCTTCCGCCGCTGTGCCGGAGAAGGGAAGATATCCCCCTTATTGCCGAGCATTTTCTATCAAAATTCAAAGAGAAGAATAAGAAAAATATCAAGGGATTTACGCCCAAAGCCATGGACCGGCTGATTCGATACAAATGGCCGGGAAATGTGCGGGAATTGAGCAATGTTGTTGAAAGGGGTGTTATTTTAACAAGGTCCGAGTATTTGAATACAAGCAATCTCTCTTTTTCGCGAAACGATTCCGAATCTTTCGCCGACACTGAAGCGGCCATGGCCGTTGTTCCCTACCCCGAATCGGGGGGCTCCCTGGCGGAAGCGGAAAAGCAAGTTATTCTGAACACTTTGAAGACAACCGGGGGCAACAAAAGCGAAAGCGCAAGAAGCCTTGGCATTACCCGCAATACATTGCGCAAAAAATTGAAAAAATATGGTGTGATGGAGTAGAGGGTTCGTTAGGCAGTATCGGCCTACACCTGGTGGCGTAAGCCGATGCCCATCAAGAGGTTTAAGGGTACTCGTGGCTCCCCCGATCGGGTGCGTCCCCATGGGGAATCCAACCGGTGTAATAGGGGGCGTTATCGGCTCCGCTGTCGATTGCCGGAGATCCCGTTTTAAGCGCATAATCAAACCTAAGGGGATCTTTAAAGAGCGGATCTGCGAACAGATCATGATCTCCTGCGCCTGACCCGCCGCGTGCAAAACCGAACTGGGGATTTTTGCACGCCCGGCTTCTCGGCCCTTCGCCGCAAGAGGCTTCCTGGCCGTTATTCCCGCTCAAAATATTATAGTCGGACACCGAACCCGGGTTTAGAATAATACCGGCAGCAACGTTGAAGTAGGCAATATTGTTCAGGAGCAGGATCTTATCGCCCGATTGTACAGTGACAACCCCAGCCTTGCCGTTGCAGGCGGCAACGTTGTTAAACGCATACCCATCGGCGTTTTGGGTAAATCCGATCCCGGATCTGGAATTCCAATAGGTGTCGTTCCCAACTACGGTGCAATGGGTCACGCCGTAATCCGAGCCTTTGCAGGAGATGCCATTTCTAGCGTTGTTAAAAGTGGTGTTCCCGACGATAAGGGCGTACGTGTCGTCCAGAACGAAACCCCGGTCCTCCCCGGCATGTTCGTTGCGGACACCGATACCTGAAACCTTGGAATTAAAAACGATGTTTCCCTGCACCAAAACCGGTTCATCAGGCAATCCGACGCCGTCAAGCCCAATGCCGCCCTGATTCTCAAGGGCCGTTGCATCTGATCCATTGTTGAACACAATGTTGTGTAAAATCACAGCCTGAGTCCGCTCGTTGATATGGTTGCAGTTTTTTGGATCTCCGTTGCAGGCACCGACGGGTTGAAGGTATCCCTGGCGTACGCCGATTCCGGTCCAGGCATTTTCATACACAATATTGTACTCAAGATAAGCCTTGGCGCCATGACGTACCCCGATGCCGGGTGATTGATGGAGATCCTCCTCTCCTGGCACTGCATTCCAGAAAGACTCGTTATTGATCATGACCGCGCAGGAGTAATGGTTGTTGCCAAGTCCCAACCCATTGTTTTGATAGGAGATGTTGTCGTAAACAAGGGGGACGGGCCGGTACTCGATATTGGTGTTTCCATAGTCGGCGTTCTTAAAGGCTTCTTGGGCAAGAGCCGGATCATACCCGCAAGGTGGCGTCAGAGGCGTGGTCTCCTTCCAACTGGCATGCACCCCCACACCGGTCGAGCCATTGTTGTAGATGACATTATGCCGGATAATGGGAGATCCACCCCTGCACTGGAGGGTATGGCCATGACCGGGGATGGTGTGGTCCTGCTCAGGCATCAATCTCACGGTAAACCCGTCGAAGACCGTGTTGCGTGTGGTGCCGGCTGTAAAGTCGACCATCGGCCGCCGGTTTCCACAGCCTCGATTGGGATCATCCGGATCATCGGGAATACAGTCGATAGTGCCACCCAGGGTCGATCCTTCGGAATATCCACCGCCCTCCAAAATGGTGCGTACGGCACGCTTCATCGGTTTCAGGTTTGGTTTCCGGGAATCAACCACGATCCGTTTTCCGGTATCATAATAGTGCCGCAGGTCGATTCGTTCAGCCAGGTAGTCGTTAAGGCGTTCATTTCCATCTTCAACGGTGCCCGCTTCATTCCAGGTATCCGAGTAAATTTTCACATCTTTTCCGTCAATACTCAGGTATTCCCGGTAAACTCCAGGTCGCACGATAATGGTGTCGCAGTGATTGGCCGCATCCACTGCATCCTGGATAGCGCCAAAAACAGCATGGAAGACACCTTGCTTCCATCGAGGATCATCCTTCCCTGTTTTGGTGACCAATAACGTGCGGCCACCTCCCACCTCGCTGCAATCAGAGCGGCTTGACATCATCTCTTCGTATGCCGACCGACAAGATGCAAAGGGCGATACAAAATCGTCAGGCGGATCCTGATAACGGACTTCGGCAAAGGGATCTTGTGTTGCCACGTCAAATTGCGGGGGAGAATCTCCACAACGCTCTTTCACCTGCCCCTTAAGCGCATTTGTGCTGGAAATGAGACCTCTCCATGGTTCCCCTCCAAAAGTAGACATAATGGAAACACAAAGCACTACGATGGAAAAAACAATCACAAGTAAAACTCGAATTTCTTTTTTGGTTTTCATTTTACGACCTCCTTTATGATTGATGGGTTGATGTTTGTCGACCATGTTCATGATTCATAAGGGCAATTTGCATGCCATTATCCCATAACACACCAATATGATAGGAATATTTGTTTTATGGGTTGCCCTGGCATGCATAATGGGGAATGGGGATGTGGTCAAAAAATAACCGTTGTGGTAGGATGTGAAGGCGCATCTGCGAAAAAATTACCCGGTTTTTGTGCTTCGGCCAGATTAGGTCTGAATCTCTTTGTGATCCCGGCAATTTTGAAAACTTTGATTCTTGATAAGGGATTGAACTGGACGCGCCTTACGAGAAGCTGCGACCGATGCCGAAGTAAGAGTAAAGGATGGAGATGCTGTTCAGCCCGACAAAAATTCAGGGCCTGGTGCTGAAAAACAGATTAATGGCCCTTCCTGTCTTCACAGGCTATTCTCTGCCTGACGGAAGGATTTCGCTCTTAATGCTTGAGCACTACCGGCGTTTGGCAAGTTCCGGTGTTGCTGTTGTCGTGGTACCGAATGTTGCTGTAACCGAAAATGGCCGTACAACTGAGCGCAGCCTGCGGCTTGACCATGACACCCAAATTGAGGAATTAAGACGCCTTGTCAGGGTGATCAAAGAAAATGGTGCAATCGCCTGTGTGCAATTGAATCATGCGGGCCGGTACGCTATTTCAGATCATCCCCTGTTGCCGTCTGCCCTGGATGTTAATGAAGCGACCGGAAACATAGCTGCGCTGAAAGACTTTATGGAGAGTTTTCCCTTTGTAAAACGATTCGGATTAACCGCTCACGTAGCAAAAATGGCTGCAGGCTGGACACTCCAGATGACCGATACCGACATTCAACAAACTATAAATATGTTCGGTCAATCTGCTTTCAGGGCATTTCAAGCTGGTTTTGAGATGATTGAACTGCACGGCGCGACAGGTTATCTGATCACGCAATTTTTATCTGCCAGAACCAACAGAAGAAAGTCGCCATGGGGTGGTTCACCTGAGGCCCGAATGCG
>JABGPV010000319.1 GCA_018644785.1 Deltaproteobacteria bacterium
CTTCTCATCCGGGATTTTGAGCCTGGCCTGGCAATTTGAACAGACAACTTCCATTTGTATCTTTCTATCCTCCGTCTAATCCCGCTCTTTTTTTCCATATCCTGTATCCACCGACAAGTTTTCAATGGTGGTCGTCTTTTCACCCCTGGCCGATTTTATGGCATCAACGGCCCGGCTCACGATGGCCTTTTTGGACGCATAGCTCATGGCGGTTTCTTCCGTAATAAGGCCTTCCTTATAGAGCCCCACAATGGATTGGTCAAAGGTTATCATGCCGTAGGTATTGCCCCCTTGGATGATCTCATAAAAGGTTTTCCCCTCTGACTCGCCATGCAAAATGGTGTCCCTGACTCTCAGGTTTGCGGCCATGATTTCAAAAGCGGCAACACGTCCGCCGCCCACTTTGGGGAGCAGGCGCTGGCAGGCTATCCAACGGAGGGTGTCCGCCAGCCGCACGCGAATCTGCCCCTCTTCTTCCTTATCAAAAAGACCCACAAACCGGTTGATGGTCTGTCCCGCATCCACCGTGTGCAGGGTGCTGAAAACGAGGTGGCCTGTTTCAGCGGCACTCAACCCGATATCCACTGTTTCCCTGTCTCTCATTTCTCCCACTAAAATGACCTTGGGCGCTTGCCTGAGCGCGGCCCGCAGACCGGTGGCAAAGGCATTGAAATCAATGCCCAGTTCTCGCTGGTTAAAGGTTGATTTTTTCTGGGAATGCACAAACTCCACCGGGTCTTCCAAGGTTACCACATGGACCGAATCATCCTCATTGATTTGATCCAGGACGGCCGCCAGTGAGGTGCTTTTGCCGGAACCGGTGGCCCCGGTCACCAGAACAATCCCGTTTCTTTCCTTGGCCATTTTCAGGAAAGCGGACGGTAACCCCATTTCCTTTACCGTCGGCACCCGCGTGGACAGCTGTCGCATCACAATGGAATAACAACCCCGCTGAGAAAAAATATTCACCCTGAAACGGGCCTTTCCCGCCAGTTGATAGGAGATATCGCATGACCCTTCCGCCAGTAGATTTTTGATCAAGCGACGATCTCCCTTGACCAGATTGAGGGCGATGGCCTCGGTTTGAAATGCCGTCAGTTTTTTCGGAAGCGGTTTCGTAAGCACAGGTTTCAGTTGCCCTGAGGCTTCAACCTGGCAGGGTTTATCCACCGTGAAGTTGAGGTCCGACACATTGTCGTAGGCCTTCAGCATCGATGTCAATATATAATCAAGTTCCTGCTGTTTCATGGCAAAGCCTCCTGTTTCATACGGGTCCCCGATGGCTTTTTTCTGTTTAGTGTCTGTACGAAAACTAGGATTTTTTGTCAAGATCAAGGAAGATCAAAATTTTAACCACAGGAATACATTTAGTATTTCGAGGATTTAAATTTTTATCTGACGCAGAGATTGGCGAAAAAGACAGTTTTCATTCGGGCACTATTTAGACTTCCGTGAAATCCTGGGGAGGATTCTTGAGATAAGGAAGGAATTTGGCCTTATCATTGCTCTTGCCGTATGCATCGTCAGGACTTATTCTCCCCTTTGTAAGATGTTCCATAATAGCATCATCCAGGGTCTGCATGCCATATTTTTTCCCGGTCTGCAGCATGGATGGAATTTGAAACGTTTTTCCTTCACGAATCAGATTCCTGACCGCCGGATTGGCGATCATGATTTCCAGCGCGGCCACACGGCCTTTTTTGTCGATCCGTTTAAAGAGATTCTGTGCCACGACAGCCCTGAGACCGTCGGAAAGGGTATTGCGGATCTGTTCCTGCTGATTAGTGGGAAACACCTCGATGATGCGGTCTACGGTTTTTGCCGCACTGGTGGTATGAAGGGTACCGAAAACAAGATGCCCGGTGGCGGACGCTTCAATGGCCAGCGCTATGGTTTCCAGATCCCTCATTTCACCCACCAGGATAATGTCCGGGTCTTCCCTCAAGGCGCCTCTCAGGGCTGCCGTAAAAGATTGGGTGTGAAGCCCCACTTCGCGGTGATTGATGATGGCTTTCTGGCTTTTATGGACAAATTCTATTGGGTCTTCAATGGTCAGGATGTGGTCTTTGCGGGTTTTGTTGGCCTCGTCCACAATGGCTGCCAGCGTGGTTGATTTTCCGCTCCCGGTAGGCCCGGTCACCAGAACAAGACCTCTGGGCAGAGAAGCCAGCCGCTTGACAATGGGCGGTAAACCCAGCTGTTCACAGGTAAGAATCTCAGAAGGGATTTCCCTGAAAACCGCGGCGACCCCGTATTTCTGTTGAAAAAAATTGGCCCGGTAACGGGCCAGTTCCGGAATTTCATACGCAAAATCCACGTCACCGGTTTCCTCAAAAACTTTTACCTTTTCTTCCGGCGCAATTTCATAAAGCATCCCTTTAAGGGTATCATTGTCAAGGGGTTTGTATTTTACCCGTTCAAGCTCACCTTGTATTCGCAGAACCGGTTGTTGGCCCGACATCAGGTGAAGGTCTGATGCCCCTTGGTCGTTCATCAACCTGAAAAATGCATCAATCTGCGCCATAACATCCTCCCGCCCCTGAATTCCTTATGAACCATTGAACAAGCCGGGAAAATCATTATACATAGGGGGCCGCTCTGTCAACCTTAAAGAGCCTCATTCCACTCAGTTTCCCGATCCAGCCGTCGTAGCTTCGCTACTTTGGCGGAGTCGGCACATTCCTGTCCCGGCGTTTGTGGGTTGTTGAGCATGAAAAGAAATTGTGGCCTTGATCATCGTTTCGGCCACCCTGCACCACCTGTATGATTGTGGCCTCTTGTAGGGGCAGGCCTTGTGCCCGCCCTGATCAGGGTGCCCACAAGGGGCGCCCCTACAATCCTGGACCAAACGATGATCAAGGCCGAAATTATATTGACAAGCCGTCAGTCCTTTGATAATTTTTTCACAACAGCCGTTCCGAAAAGATGATCCCCACAAATGGGGACGTCTATTTCTAAAGGCCGTTCTTTTTCAAGAGATGAAATCAGGAAAACAAAATTCCTTATCATGAAACCGCCTGGATCGGCACAACTCTTTGACCGGGACGGTGACATTATCTGCTTCAAACGGCTTGAAACAAGACGCTATGATATGAAGCCGTCCGGGTCTTTTGGTTTTTTCCAAAAGGCCTTTTTTGTTGCGATGCCGGAAGCTTATGGTGATTGTCGCCCGCCCTAAACAAAAGCCAATAGATAGTAAGGAGGCGTAAAGATGACGACCGCGAAAGTAACGATTGGTGACTTACAGAAAAAAATGCAGTCAGGTCAAAAAATCACCATGATGACCGCCTATGATTACCCGACCGCGAGCCTGGTGGATCAGGCTGAAATCGACACGATTCTGGTTGGAGACTCACTGGGCATGGTGGTGTTGGGCTACGATTCCACAGTACCCGTAACCATGGATGAAATGATTCACCATTGCAAAGCGGTCTGCAGGGGCACAAGCAGGGCTTTTGTAATCGGTGATATGCCGTTTATGTCCTATCAGGTGAGCATTGAAAAAGCGCTTGAAAATGCGGGTCGCTTTATCAAAGAAGCCGGATGTGAGTGCGTGAAACTGGAAGGGGGAACGGAAATGGTCCCGGTGGTAGAAGCCATTTGCGCTGCAGGAATTCCTGTTTGCGCCCACATTGGTCTAACCCCGCAAACCGCAACGAAATTGAGCGGCTTCAAGGTTCAGGGAAAAGATGCCGAGGGCGCCAGAAAGCTGGTCCAGTCGGCCAGGGACCTGGAAGCGGCGGGTGCTTTTATGATCGTCCTGGAATGCATTCCCGATCCGGTGGCACAAAGGATAACAGAAGCGTTAACGATTCCCACCATCGGCATCGGCGCGGGCAGGGATTGTGATGGCCAGGTATTGGTGTACCACGACCTGGTGGGGCTTTTTGAGCGGTTTACGCCCAAAATGGTTAAACAGTATGTGAATCTGGCACCCCAGATCCGCGAGGCGCTGATTCAATACAAACAGGAGGTTGAGGACGGGACATTTCCGGGCCCGGAACACAGTTTCGCTATGAAAGAGGAAGAGGCGGAAAAGATTTGAATTTCACCACACAGGGAGTCTTGCCATGAATTTTTTAATCGTCGGACCGGGGGCAATGGGCTGCCTTTTCGCCGGGCGCCTTAAAAAAGCCGGACACCGGGTGGTTATTCTGGATTACAAGGAGGAACGGGCCAGGCATATCAACGGGAACGGCATTTCCCTGGAAGGCGTAGGGGGAAACTTCAACGTCCAGGTGACCGCTGTTACGGAAAAACCCTCCCGGAAAATCCATGTGGCCCTGATCTGCGTTAAAGCCTATCAAACGGATGAAGTCGCCCGAACACTTTCTTCGTGGCTTGATCCCGACGTTATGGTTCTCACCCTTCAAAATGGTCTTGGCAACCTTGAGATCCTAAAAAAGGTGCTGGGTGACAAGCGGGTCCTGGGAGGTGTCACTGCGGAAGGGGCGACGCTTCTCAGCCCCGGCCACGTGCGGCATGCCGGTCGGGGGCCTACGATTATCGGCCCGGCAGGATCAGACGATGGACCTGCGGAAAACATTGTTTCCGCCTTTGCGGATGCCGGTTTTGACATCCGTGCCGTGGGTGAGGTGGAGGATCTGATCTGGGGAAAACTGATCGTAAACGTGGGCATCAACGCCCTGGCGGCCATTACAAAACTCAAGAACGGCCGACTGCCGGACATTGATGGCACGCGTCAGGTGATGAAAGAGGCAGTTCTTGAAGCCGTGAGGGTTGCGGATGTCAAGGGTATAAAACTGCCATTTCCCGATCCCATTGAAAGGGTCCTGGAAGTATGCCGCGGTACAGCCGACAATATTGCGTCCATGCTGCAGGATGTACTGGCACAACGGGCTACGGAAATCCGGTTTATCAATGGGGCCATTGTTTCAGAAGGTCGAAGGCTGGGCATCCCAACACCCATCAATTTTACGCTCAACTGTCTGGTGGAAGCGCTTCAGGATTCTTACCATGAGGCCGTGAGGGTATAAATAGGTTTTTTCAGTTCGGGGAAACCAGCAGTTTCTGGTCCGGCTTGATGGGTTTGTCCACTGTCAACTGATTCAATTTGCAAAGCACATCCACCGTAAGGCCGTATTTTGTCGCAATCGCAGACAGGCTATCCCCGGGACGAACGGTGTGATATTCCCCTTGGGATTTTGACTTGATCGAAGAGGCTTTCTTTTCATGCAAACGGGGGTCTATGCTTTTTTCAATATGGGCGATTTTGGTCTCAAGAGCCCCCAGCCGCTCTTCAATCTGAACAAGAGTGGCTTCCAGGGAGTCTGCTGCTCCCCGGGCCGATTTTTCTTTATTATCAAAGGCAATGGCCAGTACCACAACCAGGACAAGAACCCCTGAAGCCACTGCCAGCAGCCATTTCGCCTTGTGTTTGCGTTTCAAGCGGCCGGCGCGTCCCAGCCTTCCATTCCTCGGAATGTATTCCAGGTCATCAACGATATCATTCATGAATTCCG
>JABGPV010000032.1 GCA_018644785.1 Deltaproteobacteria bacterium
ATTCCGGTTCTGGGCTGGCCCAACGTCGCGCACCGGGTGCAGCTGTAAGGCGTCACCTACATCCTGCTTGTTAGCCTTAGTCTTTGATTTGTTTGAACCTGACTGAGTTGGTGAATAGGTCTTTGTTGTCCTTGTGGTTGAGGAAGGCTTGCGCCAAAGCTTCCGACGTCTTCAGATTACTACCTGCCAAATCAGTGTTTAACGTCCTGATTTCAAGGATGCCATTCTTAAGCTCATAGGATACAACATGGAAAAGATCCTTGAAATCTCTCTTGGGCATGCCATCTTCGGTTCCAATGACTTGAAGCTGAACACACGATATACCCCCAACCTGAATTGGGTATCCCCGATAGTATGCTTCGTCATTCCCTCCCGGCGGGTAATGAATTAAATATTCGGTATCAGAGTACTTCAAGATCATCATTCGTTCATTAGCACCCGGCCCTTCTCTCCCGTCAGGCTGGGGCTCCCAGAGTCCGAGCACGGATAAATCAACGGCGATGGCATGCTCTTTGGTAAGAGGCGTTTCGTATTTGCATCCAGCAAGAAACAGGACAGCTGCGATCAGCAGCACTGCAACACACCTCATTTTGATATCTCCTTTTCTCTTAGAGCCTGCATAATGTTATCCGTGTCAAAATCAATATGTTTACCAAAAAACCAGATGACCCGGTGCAGATATATTGAGAGTATCTGAAATTCTTTTACATGTCAAAACAAGAGGGCTGGCCACGAAAAAGATTCATGATAGCTCTCGATGCTCTGGTTGAAGGCGGATTGATCGACATTGCCCATTCTGGGAACAGTGGGCGCAAAGGTGATAAAACCCTGTACGCAATTTCAGACAGATGGCTTCTTTTTGGTGCAGAGGACTTCATTCCCGCCAAAAGATCGAAGGATAAAAGGCAGGGGCGAGGGTTCCAAAAGGGGAATGACTATTGGAGGAAAAGTTCAATCATCGGTGTCGAAAACGACAATCCAACCGTTGTCGAAAACGACAATATTCTATAGAGTACCATGGGGTGTGGGGAAATGCCCTTTGAATAACCGGGAAAAAGGGGTAGAAATGCACGGTCGGTCAAAAATGGGGGGGGAGGCCAGGTTATGCCAACTTCACGCGTTCATCCTCAGCCCGTTCCCGGGCCAATGCCTCAGCAAGGGATTTCGCCTCAAATTCGGATATCTCACACGCCTGGAACTGGATCCGGACACAGCTAGCAGAGTTTTCGACTTTGCGCCATTTGGACCGGGCGGCGCCTCCCATGGAAAACAGTTCCCATGTTTCACGGTCAAACACGAACGGGCTGTCTTCATATTCCATGAATTCAAGGGCCATGATTTACCTTTGGGAGAAAGGCCCATCGGAACGCATAGTCGTTTCAGTCCGTAAGGACCTACAATCGGATCTTGCCGTCGATGAGCCTTTCAGGTTTTGGATCCCCGGTGAACAGCGCTTTTGCATGGCAACTGCCTACGCACAAGAGAACTCTGATCGCCATTCCAATGTGGGTGTGAAGATCCAAACTAAAAACAGGGGCAGGCAACAGGGCGTCCCGTTCTGCCACCCCAATGGGGACAAGAAGAACGCCTTCACCCCATCGAAGATACGGGGCGGATATTATCAAAAAAAACGACATTCAACAACTTTTTCTTGACAGGACTGCGGGTTTTGGCTCAAAAACAACCGGTTTACCCCTGAAAATGCGGGTTATCTCTCAAAATAGAAGCGATTGGGAACTTATTTTGATGGTTGCCACAGAAAGGGCTCTGACGGACTGCCCGTGGGCGGGTCTGATCGGCATGAAGCGGCGACCTTGGCATGTTTCCTGAATATAATTGACAGCGGTCCTGAGTGCGACAAAAGGGACAGTTTTCGATGAAAAAAGAATTCTGAATGTCTCCCGCAAAATCCACAAAATACCCAGATTGGATTGATGAGGGTGTTTTTTCGGATATTGCGTATGGGGGTTGAAAGTTAAAAATCTTTATTGATGAAAAAGTAAAGTATGCTAAGGGGCTCGGTTTTCTAGAGTTAGAATTAATAAAAGTGTACCAGGAGTGTACCAAATGACGTTCAAAACCAAAAAAGGACTCAACCGAAAACGGCTAAGTACTTGAAATAGCTGGCGCGCCTGGGATGATTCGAACACCCGACCTGCGGATTAGAAGTCCGCTGCTCTATCCAACTGAGCTACAGGCGCGAAGAAAATATTATGGCTCACTCTGTATAAAATTGTGGAAAAGGGTCAACTCGTTTTATTGTTGTGTCCGTTCAATACTTCCCTTAAAACAACGTTGGTTTTTTCCTCCAGCTGTCCGAAAATTTCGGCCATGGCTTTTAGGCGTATAAGGCTCTCACTTGACTTTTCTTTGTGGGGAAGACTGAAACGATGTTCATTCAGCAACTCCACCAGGCGATTCAAGCGATGTAAACTGAAAACATCGTTATCTTTGTAGAGAAGGTCAACCCACTCGGTTTTTATGGATCCGGGTAATTGATCATACCCAGCGAGCAGGCCGGGATCTCCACCGAGATAGAGGGATTTATTCAGATCTTCAATCTCGCCATGTACCATTTTTGCCTGTTTTTCGTCAATCATTCCCTTGCGAATAAGTGCGTGCCACTTGTCTTCGATCTTCATTTTCAACCAGCTTTTACCCTGTTCGGGCGAAGGGTGGAGTTCGAGAAACCGGTTTTGCATCCGCATCAGGTCTGTTGTCAAATCGTTGTCTGAGACTTCTTCTATATTCAGGAGAAGTTTGTTCAGGTTTTGAATGGCGCCCCGGCGAAGATACGATTTCTCCGTTCCTTCAAGGAGCGTTTTTTCCCATTGATCCCTTAAAAACCCTAACTCCAGTTTGATCAGTGAAAAAATCAGGCCGGACTTGGTGATCACATTCCTGAGGGAATCGGCCAGTATATTGCAGGAATGAAGCCTGTCATCAGCCAGAGCTCGGGTCGCTTCAAGGGATTGCTCTTTTAACTGATACGAAAGCAGTTCTGTTCCCAGGGCCCGGGACAGCCGCTTTATGACCTTGGTTTCTGTCCCTCCGATTTTGATGGAATAGGGTTGAAAGTGAATTTTGATGACCGCAGCAACAACGTAATCGCTGTTTTCCCAAATGGTTTCCCCCGCAAAATTCCTGGGATAAACCATCGGCTGCATTTCACCCAGGTAGAGATCCTTTTTTCGGATCAGCACCGGTTCCATGTGATGGAAGTCTTTCCAGATGCCCTCCACCTGAAGCCTGACGCTTCGGGAGTCGTTTCGTGGATCTTCAGCAGTCCAGCTGGACTGCCTTTCCACACACCAGGCCATGGCTTCCAGGGGTCGATCGGGTTCATCACGGTACGCAATCCATGGCTTCCCAGGGGGGTTGTAATCTGATACTTCAGGGAGGCCCCAAGAAATCTTCTGCCTGTTTTCATCAATAATTCCCGATGTGATCCGGGTCGTCACCATCTCGGGTAGAATGCCGATACGGTATACGGTTCCTTTAAAGGCATTGGGCAGACAGATCAAAATGCTTTCAATGATTTCTTTGCAGGCATCTTCCAGGGCTTTTTGTTCTATTTTAATGGCCAGCAACGATCATTCCTCAACTCATCGACCAAGGCAATCCAACAAAGGCAATCCAACACAGTGCGAAGCGGCGCTTCAGAGGGCGCAAACATAAGAGGAGCGCCCCGTTTTTTTGTAGATGTCGAAACACGAAATTCAACACTGTAGCGATTTTTTGAATTTTGTCAATGAATAATGAATCTCGGGTGTCAGGTATCCATTCCTTTTTTTCGTTTGACAGCCTTTACCAGCTGAGGAACTATGTCTCCAGCGTTGCCTTGAAGGAATATATCCGTGACGGTATTCGTTAGGTGGGTTTTTTCTTTGTTGATTTCAATGATCCCGGCGCCATTTTGTTTGGCGATGGAGGGAATGGTGTTGACCGGGGATACCACGGCGGAAGTGCCCACCACCAGGAGTGCGCCGGCAGAAGATGCCAGTTGAAAAGACCGGTTCATGGCTTCTTCGGGAATCGCTTCTCCAAAGAAGATGACATCCGGTTTCAGAACTTTGCCACATTCACACCGGGGAAGATCCTCGTTTTGTTTATTCGCTGCCGGGTATCTCCTGCCACACCACAGGCAGGAGAGGGTGCTGGCATTCCCGTGGTACTCAATCACATCCCTTGAACCCCCGGCCTGATGAAGGTTATCGATATTCTGGGTGATGATACAATGAAGGCAACCCATGAGCTCAAGTTCACCCATGCCTTTGTGGGCCAGGTTGGGTTCGGCACGACTGACAACCTCGCCCATTTCCCTGAGCATTTCCCATACTTTTTGAGGATCGGCCCTGAAAGCCTCAATGGTGGCATATTCAGCCGGGTCAAACTTTGACCACAGCCCTTCGGCACTCCTGAAATCCGGAATGCCGGATTCCACGGAAATGCCTGCACCGGTCAGGGCCAGGGTCAATTTAGCTGCAAGAATAATCTCAGCCGCTTTTTCAAAAGACTCGGTCATGATGAAAGGCCTCGCTGGTATTTTGAACGAACATCCCGTGGATTTCAGATGGGCTCGATGATTATTTTTCCTTCTCGGTTATCATAACGGGTCAGTTTTCCCCGGATGGTTTTTTGTTCCCCAAAGATGTTGACCATCCTGATGTCTTCACCATCCATTTCCACAAGATCGACACTTTCCAGTATCTTTTCCTCGGTTTTGTCCCTTAACAGGTAGGCATGGGCTTCACACATGATTTTTCTCCCCACTTCCTGAGATTTATAAATAGTCTCCGGGTATCATTTAGAAAAACTTAAAGGTTTTTCAGTGCATCCCGCAGACAGTCGGTGGATTTTACACTTAATTCAATCATTTCCCTGATTGCTTTGGCGCTTTCGCTTTTACCTGCATCCTCCAGTTGTTCTGCAAAAAGATCGTATTCTTCGTGATGGTGGTCGTTATGGGTGATCCAGTGATCCAGCCTGATTTTCGCTTTTTCAACGAAGTCCATATTTTCTCTCCCTGTAATTACTTAAAGTTACTTGGTAAGTCTCTTTTGCTGCTAGAAGCTGATATGATTCTAATACTGAAAGGTTAAGCAATGCCGTTGGTGATGTCAACCAGGGTTTGAAATTTCGTCAACGGTTGCCGGTTTGGTTTTTTGAAAGTGCTGGAGATGGAACAAAAATATTGACTGTAAAGGTTCCATGAGGTTAGTATCACCCCAATTCCGATACCATGAGAAAGGGGGGCTGTGCATGGAAGAGATTCTTAAGGGAAAAAGGGTTCTGATTGTTGACGATGAACCAGACATATTAGAAACTTTGGTGGAAATACTGGACATGTGCTTCATTGATACGGCGCCAAATTTTGAAACAGCTCAGAAGTTCTTGGATAGAAACCAGTACGATCTGGCCATTTTGGATATCATGGGGGTTAACGGATACGAGCTCCTTAAAATGACAAATGAAAAGGGGATCCCCGCATTGATGCTCACGGCCCATGCGGTAAATCCGGAAAACCTGGTGAAATCCATAACCGGTGGCGCCCGAAGTTATGTGCCCAAAGATAAGATCTCCGAAATTGAAACCTATGTGGCGGATGTCCTGCGGACGGTCCAAGGGGGTTCGGATAAACCGGCGGACTGGTTTGGGAAACTTGAACCATTCTTTGATCGGAAATTCGGAAAGGGCTGGAAAGATAAACACGAAGAATTCTGGAAGGAGTTTGACAATAAATATAGACCCACCCAAAGTGAGTTGAAAGATATGATGTGAAAGGACGGAAAAAATCCTTTATGTGTCGGTCTTGAGGGGTATTTTGACGAGAAATTTCGCTCCCTGCCCCTCATCACTGTCCAGTAGCATTTCACCCCCCAGATCTTCCACCAGAACCATCACGCCGGCCAGGCCCAGTCCGTGACCTCTAACGCTGCAGGTGCTGGTCGCGTCCAACTGGAAATAACAATCAAAAATCTTTTTGTGGTAGGAAGCGGGAATTCCTGCACCATCGTCTTGTACCGAAAAAACGACAAAACCTTCTTTGCAGTCAACGCTTAGTTCAACACGGCTTTTTCGATATTTTAATGCATTGCTCAGAAGGTTTCTCAAAATCTGTTTGATTTTCGTCTCATCCTGGCGGATTTTCTGTCCCCACAGTGTTTCATCAATAGAAAGAATGACGTCCTTTTCTTCCAGTGTTTTTTTTAAATGCATCAGGTTTTCACATTTCTTGAGCTTTTCGGACATGACCGTATCGGTCAGATCCAAAATTTCCACGAGGGTTTCTTCAATTAAATCGGCCAATGGGAAATTAGAGAAGAACACAATGCCTTCCTCTGATTTTCCCAATTCAAGTGCATCGCCAACCAGAGCCTTGAGGACTTTCGTGTTTCGAAGCGCGCGCTTGAAAACACGTTCCTGTTTTTCTGTAATGGGCCCATATTTTTCCTGCCGGTTCATCATGGAAGTCAGGCCTGCCTCAATCACGGCAAGCGGGACCTTCAGATCATGAATCAGAAGATCAATTTTTATTCTTTCCCGTCGCATGTGCGGAGTTCCTTTTTTCTCTTGTCCCCGGGTAGCAGGCATGTTCGCGGTCGCAGACACACCCGTTGTGGTATTTTTTTTCGGCGTGATTTTTGACCCATTCATTTTAACTTTCTTCATTTTATCAATTCTCTTAAAAAAAAGCAACTGGAAGGCCTCCTTTTAGAAAAGGAAAGGGAGAACATTTTTTCGCGCTTGCTGCAAACATGATTTACTGTTATGTAGTGCCTGAAATAAATTTTTGTCAATGCAACATCATGTTAATGGGTTGCCTAAAGAGGCCAAAGATGTCCTTTGATATCTCACAGTGGATTGTCAAAATCCCCGTACTGCTCTTCGCCATTACCATCCATGAGTATGCCCATGGCCGTGTCGCTTTCCAACTGGGGGATCCCACAGCAAAGCAGATGGGCAGATTGTCGTTCAATCCCCTTATTCACATCGACCCCCTGGGGGCAATCTGTCTCTTTTTGTTCAATTTCGGTTGGGCCAAACCGGTACCCGTGGATATCCGGTATTTCAAGAATACCCGAAAAGATGTGATTCTTAATGGCCCTTGCAGGACCCATGGCCAATATGTGTGTGGCACTTGTTGCCGGGATGCTCATCCGTTTCCTTTTGCTTCCCATGGAAGTTTACCTGCAGGCCTTGTTGTGGCTCATCCTCATGAATCTTGGCCTGGGTCTTTTTAACCTCCTGCCCCTTCCGCCTCTCGATGGATCACATGTGCTTGAAAACCTCCTGCCCGTCGAGGCGGCAAGAAAATTTCGGCAGTGGGGACGCTACGGACCTCTGGTCCTCATCGGCATCATTATGCTGGATAATTTTGCCCACACCGGGATTATCGGCCGGATCCTGGTGGGCCCCATGTTCAGCCTCGCGCACTTTTTTGCAGGGGATAATCTTTTCGCTTTACTGCCGCTTCTGCGACAGTAAATAAGAAAGCCCTTTTTCAGGCTTTCTCCACCATCACCTGCGTCTCATGCATGACTTCTTTCAGCCGCAGAGCATCCCCGTGGACCTTTCCAATTACATTGACAGCACTTGCCGGCACTATCTTGCCGAGTGTGCTCATGGGGGTGGGGCCGAAAAAAATACAGAAGGCTTTCCCAGTCGGCCAGTATCCCAGGTCTCCCATGAACACCTCTTCACTGGCGGTTTCATCCAGTTCCGCTGCCACGGGAATGGAAAAGTAGATCTCATCACCCCAGGTATCAAAGGAAGTGTTCAGGGGAAGGACATCAAAAACCATTTCTCCGGTTGGCGTATCATGCAGCTCGGCGTCAAAGGTCAAGGTTCCGATATTGATCTTTATATTCATATTTCGAAGCCTCCGGTTTTTAACAGTTGCCTCAATTTATCTTTCTCTGAATAACAGTTTTATGGCGGTTCGGGTAAGCCCCAGGTGAACCCGCAACTGATTGTTTAAAAAGCGTTCGTAAGAGAAATGAAGCATATCCGGCCTGTTGACAAACACCGTAAATGTGGGCGGCTTTGTACGGGTCTGGGTGGCATAGTAAAACTTGAGTCTTCCACGGCCGATTCTGGAGGGCGGATGTTTTTCGATGACCTCCTGGATGGCCCGGTTCACAAGAGCCGTGCTGATCCGCCTCGAGAACTGATCATAAACCGAATCAATTCTGGAGAAGAGTTTTATGACGCGCTCACCGGTGAGGGCGGATAGGTTGATTCTGGGGGCGAAAGCGATGAATTTCAGTTGTCTTTGAATGCCCCTTTCCAATTGCTCCTTTTTTTCCGTATTCCCTTTGACCAAATCCCATTTATTGACCGCCACGACAAGACCCCGCCCTTTTTCAAATGCGTAGCCGCAGATGCGCGCATCCTGGTCCGAAACCCCCTCTGCGCCATCCAGCAGAAGCACCGCCACGTGGCAGCGATCCAGGCTTTTGATGGCCTTGATCATGGAAAATTTATCGATTTTTTCCCTGACCCGGCTTTTTCGGCGAATGCCGGCGGTATCGATGAGAAGATATTTTCTGCCGCCATAAGAAAAGGTCGCATCCACCGTATCGCGGGTGGTTCCGGGCAATTCACTGACCACCAGCCGATCGGTCTTGAGGATTCGGTTGATGAGGGATGATTTACCCACGTTGGGTTTCCCCAGAACAGCCACGCGAATCTCGTCAGAGCTCTCTGAAATATCCCGGGATGGGGAAAGGCCCTTGGCCAGCGCATGAAGAAGCGTCTTGACGCCGTAACCATGGGCTGCGGATAGTGCGTAAACCGTTTTGTAGCCCAGTTGATAAAAGTCGTTGGCCAGGTGCTCATTTTCAGGCCCGTCGATTTTGTTGGCAGCCAGAAAGACCTTTTTTTGCGTTCGCCGCAGTATACGGGCCATCTCCTCGTCGCCCGGCAATACCCCTTCACGGCCGTCCACCATGAAAATGACCCGATCCGCTTCAGAAATGGCCGTTTCCACCTGTGCCCTCACCCCTTTTTGAAGGGGGTCCTGACCGAGATCCTCAAACCCACCCGTATCCACCAGGGTCATTTGAAGGCCCTCATGGGTAATGACCCCATGCAGTCGATCCCGGGTAATGCCCGGACGATCGTCCACCAGGGCCCTTTTCGACCGCGTCAGGCGGTTGAAAAGGGTCGATTTCCCCACATTGGGCCGCCCCACGATAGCGAGTAAGGGGGTCATTTTAGTTCCATCCTCCGCCAGGACCGTAATCGATGGGTGGCAGCGGAATGTTTTCCAACTCCAGGGTTTCAGGATCGATCTGTTTGATCACAATCTTTTCTATCGGTGACGTATAGATATAGCCGAAAAAGACATTTTCGGGGCTCAGGATTTCAAAGAGGGTGGGTGGGAAATTCGCATAGGCATTCAGCCACTCGATGATTTCCTCAACAACAGACCGGTCGGTTACGGGCATCCATTTCTTACCGATCAGACGTTTTCCGTCAGCCCTGGGGCCGAACATGAGGGCGGAGGGTGTATTGGTTGCGAGACCGGCATAAAGAATATCGTAATTTTCCCAGTTATCTTTTAGATCTTGAATGGTTGCGTTATGATCACCTGTTGCCAGTCTGATTTTGCCGTAGTTTCCCAGGCATCCCGGGATAACCCACAGAACCATGAAAATGCCTGTTAGAAAAAATAAGGGTTTAAGGAATTTCATTTTGGAATCTCCTTTCTGAAACAAGGCAGCGCCAATTTGTAAACGTTTACAGTTGTCGATTTATAGTTCAAGTTATTTCTTCAATGAACTATACACCAATAAATCAGACTTTTGAAGGGCCTTGCGCCATGGAGGTGGTTTTTGTTTCGCTGGTGACGCCATCCTTTTTAGACCCCTTTCCTTTTCGTTCTCTGAGCCTCTCCAGAACAACATAGAGCACCGGCACCAGCACCAGGCTCAGAAAGGTGGAGGCGAGCATGCCGCCGAACACCGCTGTTCCCAGCGAGTGCCGGCTGGCGGCACCGGCACCGGTGGCCACCACCATGGGGACCACCCCCAGGATAAAGGCAAAGGCTGTCATGAGGATGGGACGTAAGCGTTCCCTTGATGCGTTAACCGCGGCATCTACGATGGACATCCCTTGTTCCCTCAATTCCCGGGCGAATTCCACAATCAGGATTGCGTTTTTGCTGGCAAGGCCAATGAGCATCACCAGCCCGATCTGGCAGTAAACGTCATTGGCGATGCCACGGAGGTGCTGCGCCACAAGGGCCCCCAGAATGGCCAGGGGGACTGCCAGCATGACCATGAGAGGCATGACCCAGCTTTCGTACTGGGCCGCGAGAAACAAAAATGCAAAGATCAGGGCCAAACTGAAGATGTAAGGCGCCATGCCGCCGGCCTTGATTTCCTGATAGGCCGTCGCGGTCCAATCGTATCCGTATTCGTTTGTCAAAAGTTTTGCGGATATATCTTCCATGGCCTGGATGGCCTCTCCCGAACTATAGCTGGGGGTATTGCCGCCGTAGAGGGAAACGGTCCGAAACAAGTTGTAATGTTTGACGTTCTGCACACCTCGGACCTGTTTGACCTTGACGATTGCGCTCAGCGGCACCATACTGCCGTCCGCAGCACGAACATAAAGTTTGCTGATGTCCTCCCGTTTGGCCCGATAATCCTTTTCCGCCTGAAGAAAAACCCGGTAAACCCGTCCATACTTATTAAAATCGTTTACGTACATGCTTCCCAGAAAGGTTTGAAGCGTGTTGAATACATCGGATATGTCCACTTTCAGGCTTTTGGCCTTGGTGCGGTCCAGCTCAATGTAAAACTGCGGGTAGTTAACCTCAAAGGTGGTGTTTAAGGGGGTGAGCACCGGATTTTCACGGCCGGCGGCCATGAATTTTTCCGCCATGGCGCGAAGTTTCACCAGGCTTCCGCCCGCGAGATCCTGCAGCTCGAATTCAAACCCGCCGGTGGTGCTGAGCCCCTGAATGGGCGGCGGGGGAAAGGGGATGATGATGGCTTCATTGATCCCCTGAACCTCACCCATGAAAGTCCCCATGATGCCGTTAAGGCTCAGTTGGGGCGTCTTTCGATCGTCCCATGGATCCAGCATTACGAAGGCTGCCGCCGACGCCGTATCATTGGCGGCGTTTAAAAGATTGTACCCGCCGATCATGACGATGCTGTCGATGCCGGCCATGTGTTCAAGAGCTTTTTCAACTTGATCACAGACCTTTTTCGTTCGTTCAAGGGATGCCCCTTCAGGGGTCTGGATCATCACCATGAAATAACCCTGATCTTCTGAAGGCACGAACCCGGTGGGAACCAGTTGAAACATATAATAGGTGGCAAATAAAAGCCCTGCGAAAACCAGCAGCACCAGTACCCAGGCCTTGATAAACCACCGGACCCCTTTCAGGTACTGGTTTCGGCACCAGTCAAAGACCTGGTTGAATTTTCGGAAAAACCAGGCCTGGCGTTTGGGGGTGGGTCGAAGCAGGGCCGCACACAGGGCCGGGCTCAGGGTAAGGGCGTTAATGGCGGAAATGCCGACGGAAAAGGCGATGGTGAGGGCAAACTGCCGGTAGAGCTGCCCGGTAATGCCGGGCATGAATGCCACCGGAACAAAGACCGACATGAGAACCAGGGTGGTGGCGATGATGGGACCCGTCACTTCCCGCATGGCTTCTTTGGTGGCTTCTTTGGGCCCCATCCCTTTTTCGTCCATACAACGGGAGGCATTTTCCACCACGATGATAGCGTCATCCACCACAATACCAATGGCCAGGACCAGCCCGAACAGGGTCAGGGTGTTGATGGAAAACCCGAAGGCTTTCAGTACCGCAAAAGTTCCCACCAGGGATACGGGAATGGCGATGGCGGGAATGAGGGTGGCCCGCCAGTTCTGAAGAAATACATAGACCACCAGAAATACCAGCAGCATGGCTTCTAAGAGGGTCTTGACCACTTCTTTGATGGATGCCTTCACAAAAAGTGTGGTGTCGTAACTGACCGCGTATTTGAGGCCGTCGGGGAATCGCTTTGAAAGCCGTTCCATGTTGGCGTACACTTCTTTAGCCACCTGCAGGGCGTTGGCCCCTGGTAACTGAAAGACGCCGATACAAGCGGCTTTTCCGCCGTTTAGATGGGCGTACCAGCCGTAGTTTTCGGCTCCCAGTTCCACACGTCCCACGTCTTTGACCCGCACCACGGACCCGTCGGTCCGGGTGCGAATGATGATGTCTTCAAATTGCTCCGGTGTGGAAAGACGGCCCAGGGCGTTGATGGTATAGGTGAAGGTTTGGCCGGGTGGACTGGGTGAATCGCCGATTTTTCCGGCGGCCACCTGAACGTTCTGTTCCTGGACGGCTTGGATCACATCCATGGCGGTCATTTCCATGCTGGTCAGTTTGTTGGGGTTGAGCCACAACCGCATGGCGTATTTTTTTTCACCGAATATTTGAACGTCCCCCACACCGGGAAGGCGTTTGAGGGTATCCACGATATTGATGGATGCGTAATTGCTGAGAAACAGGTCGTCATAAGCGCCGTTGGTGGAATACAAGGAGATGATTAAAACAAAATCGGGGGACTGTTTCTGGGTGGTGACGCCGTATTTTCGCACATCATTGGGTACCTGGGGCAGGGCCATGGTCACCCGGTTCTGAACATCCACGGCGGCGATGTCGAGATCATAGCCCACATCAAAGGTGACCGTGATGTTGCTGGTGCCGTCACTGGAGCTGATGGACGACATATAGGTCATGCCTTCCACCCCGTTAATCTGTTCCTCAATGGGGGTGGTGACGGTTTGTTCCACCACTTCCGCGCTGGCGCCCGTATAGGTGGCCTTAACCTGGACCGTTGGCGGTGTGATCTGAGGGAACTGAGCAATGGGGAGCAGCATGATGCACACGGCGCCGGCCAAAGAGATGACAATGGAAATGACGCCTGCGAAAATGGGCCGGTCAATGAAAAAATCGACGAACATGGGGTTTCCTCGAAAGGGCTAGCTTATTTTCCGGATTCGGACGATTTGCCGCTCCCTTTTTCCGTTCCGGAATGTGCTTCTGTTTTAGATTTGACGTGTTTCGTTTTTGAAGCCGGTTGTTTGCTGGTTGCGTGGTCGTTTGAAGCTTTGGCTTTCCCCTGGTTTTTCTGTTTCGCGTCCGCAATCCGGACGGTCATGCCCGGCCTGATCATTTGAAGACCCTCGGTAATGACCCGTTCTCCCGCCTTCAACCCTTTCCAGATGATTTTCTGATGTTTATACAGAAATCCCACCTCGACCGGCCGCTGTTCCACCTTGTTGTCTTCTCCCACCACGTAGACGTACATGCCGGTTTGGTCCTCGGCGATGGCTTTTTCCGTTATCAGCGGGGTGTTTGGTACGTCACACAAAAAGAGACTGGCTTGAACATAAATGCCCGGCAGAAGTGTCTTTTCGGGATTGGAGATAACGGCCCGCATGTTGATGGTATTCGCTTTGGGGTCGGCGGTGTTGTCGATAAAATCGACCTTTCCAGGATGGGGATGCTTCGTGTCGTCACTCAGAATAATGTCCACGGGGATGTCCTTTTCCTGGCGGTATTTCATAATCAGGCGCAGGTCCTTTTCGCTGGGACTGAAATAAACGTACATGGGATCCAGTTGCACAATGGTGGCCAGTTTGGTGCTATCCCCCGCGCCAACCAGGTTGCCCACATTGACCAGGGTTCGGCCGATGCGACCGTCCAGGGGAGCGTACATGGTGCAGTATCCCAGGTTCAGCCGGTTTTGCTTGATCTGGGCCAGGTCGGCCTTAACCATAGCGGCTGCCTCCCGGGCCTTGGTGATATAATCATCCAGGGATTCCTGGGTCACGAAATCCTGTTCCGCAAGGGGTTTGTACCGTTTTACCTGGTCACTGGCAAAGGAAAGGGCCGCCTTGTCCTGGGCCAGCTGGGCCAGGCTCATTTCCAGCTGCGCTTCATAGGGCGCCTTTTCAATGACGAAAACAATATCCCCCTTGCTGACATCATCCCCTTCCACGAACCGGCGTTCTTCCAGAAACCCCTCCACCCGGGCCCGGATGTCCACGGTTTTGATGGATTCGGTGGTGGCAACGTACTTGAGATGAATGGGAACCGTCTGGAGAACCACCTTCTCAACGGTCACCGTGGGAGGCGGTGGTGCGGCCGCTTGTTTTTTTTCCTTCTTGCATCCCCAGAGCGCAACCGTTGCAAAAAGGGTAACCGTTGCCAGGAAAATGATTGAAGTTGTTTTTCCGATCCGGCGATTAACGGCCATTGGCGGAAACCTCCCTATGGGTTTGAGACATGGACATTTTATTTAAGCCATCCGCCGGAAGTTCGGCGCCGATGGCATGCATAAGTTCAGCGTAGGAGATGAAAAGATCCGTCTGGGCCTGGACCCGCTGGGCCCTGGCCGAAGTGAGCGTACTTTGGGCATTGAGTAGTTCCACGATTTCCGCGACACCGGCGCGATAGCGGGCAAGAGAAACCCGGAATGACTCCTTGGAGCTGATGAGCAGGGTTTCACTGGAGTCCACTTGTTGAGCCGCGGTCTGCATGTTGTAGAAGGCAGACCACACATCTGAAATTACCGATTCTTCCTTTTGCCTGAGATCGGCGCGGCTGGCTTTCACCCTGGCTTTTGCTGCTCTTATGTTGTTGCGCAAGGAAAATCCTTCAAAAATGGGAATCTGCAGTGACAGTCCCCCATAATAGCTCACACCGGAATCGCTGATGCTCCCGCCGTCCTCAAAAAGATTCGAGGCGCTGATGCTGGACCATGCCACATTTCCGGTGGCCACCAGCTTGGGCCAGAGGTCGGACTCGGCCTTCTTAAGCTCTGCCCGGTTTTTTTGAACGGCGGCCCGGGCAGCCGCCAGGTCCGGGCGGTCTCGCAGGGCCAGGCTGATGAGGGTTTGGGTATTTTCGGCCATGGCGCTTAAAGGCAGGGTGTTGGGTCCTTCCGCCACATCAAAATTGGCATTGGCCGGCCAACCCACCGCAGTAGCCAGATTCCCCCTGGAAATTTTTACAGCACCCCTGTTGGAAACCAGATCCAACCGCACCTGGTCCACTCTGGCGCGGGCTTGAAGTACGTCCGCGATGGTACTGACGCCGGCATTTTTTCTCTGCTCCGTGGATTTGAGGCTGGTCAGGGCCTCCTCCAGATCGCTTTCCGATGCCCGAACCTGCGCCCGATTACCAAAATAGGTGTAGTAGGCCTGAGGGACATTGCGAAGGATGTCCTGAATGCCCTGGTTATGATTCCAGTTGGCCGCCATGAGCGCCTGTCGGGCGCTTTCCGCCGTGGCGGCCCGGCCACCGAAATCGAGAAGCAGGTAGCTCAAACTTAATCCCACAGTGCCGTAATATCCGCTGGATGAATCACCGCCCATGCCGTACCCGCTCGCATCACCGCTGACGGTGGGGTAATAGTCCCCTCGGGATACAGCCCAATCCGCTGCCGCCGCCCGGGCCTGCTCCCAGGAAGACTGGGTGGAAGGGTTGATGCGAAGGGCCACATCCACAAGATCCGAAAGCGTTAGCCTTTTGGCTGGGGGGTTCAGATTTTCGGCATCGAGGGTTGTATTTTTCTCCAGCGGAAGGGGAGGGCTTTTTTTGGGTTTTGTTTCGCTTTTGTAGTATTTTCCGGGGGCCGAGGATGCAAAACGGTTCGGGTCTAATTCGGGGAGCGGTTTCCCGCATCCGCAGAGGCAAAAGAGAATCCATGATAGCAATACTGTTTTGATTGTTGATCTATGATTGATGATTGATGATTTTTGTTGGGAATCCATGGATTTCATTTGATTGATGATTGATGATTATTGATTTTTGGCGTATAACATATCGCAAATCAACAATCAACAAGCATCAATCAACGATGGGGAGGGGTGTGTATGCCCGGTTTTGAAATATTTGGGGATGAAGAGCGAAAAGAGGTGAATGATGTCCTCGATTCCGGCGTATTGTTTCGATACGGTTTTGATCAGGTCCGAAACAATCACTGGAAGGCCAGAACCTTTGAAAAAGAACTGGCTGAGAAGATCGGGGCACGCCATTGCCATCTCTGTTCCAGTGGAACGGCGGCCCTTTCTGTGGCATTGGCAGCCTGCGGTGTGGGGATGGGTGATGAAGTCATTGTCCCGCCGTTCACCTTTGTGGCGACTGTAGAGGCGGTGATGAGTGCGGGTGCGGTACCGGTCTTTTCCGACATTGATGAAACACTGTGCCTCGACCCGGAATCCCTCGAAAAAGCCATGACCCCGCGCACCAAGGCCGTGCTGGTGGTGCATATGTGCGGTGCAATGGCTCAAATAGATCGCATTAAGGCCTTTTGTGATCAAAAAGGCATCATCTTAATAGAAGATGCCTGCCAGGCCCTCGGGGGCTCATTTAATGGAAAACATTTGGGAACATTCGGTAAGGTCGGCTGCTTTTCGTTTGATCCCGTCAAAACCGTTACCTGCGGGGAGGGGGGCGGTATCGTCACCGATGATCCCAAGATCTATGAAATCGCGGATGCCTATGCGGATCACGGCCACGACCATGTGGGTGATGACCGGGGTGCCGAAGGGCATGCCATTATGGGGGTAAACTATCGCATCAGTGAATTGAACGCGGCGGTGGGGTTGGCCCAGTTGAGAAAGCTGGATAAGATGCTGGAAATCCAGCGGGCCCACAAAGGAGCACTGAAAGAGGCCCTGGGACGGATTCCGGGTCTGGGATTCAGAAAAATCCCCGATGAAGAGGGGGACTCTGCGACATTTCTCTCCTTTTTTCTGCCTGATGAAGCCACTGCCGTAAAAGCGTCCGGTAAACTGGCCGCTGCCGGGGTGGACGGATGTTTTTACTGGTATCGCAATAACTGGCACTATATCCGCCAGTGGGACCATATCCTGGGTCTGAAATCGGCGGCGCCGCTTCCCCTGACCCTTTTTGAAACCCGTCCCGACTATGAGAATCTGAGCCTGGCCCAATCGGACGGCATCATGAGCAGGACCATTTCCATGCTCATCAAGCTTTCCTGGACCCAAGATGATGTTGCCCAGCGAATCGATAAAATGACGGCTGTTTTGAGCCGATAGCTAACGGCTAATAGCTTAAATTAGTACCTCATCACCTGGTTTTCTGTCAGAAAAAACAAGAAGTTCATTGACTGAAAAACCTTAAACTTTAAACTTTAAACTTTAAACCTTAAACTGCGGCTTGCCGCCTTAGGATGGTAACCATATGTTTCGAAATTTCAAAACCGTTTCCCGCGTCATCTTTGGCCGGGGATGCTTTGCACAACTCTCTGATCTCCTGGTTGAACGAAGAAAAGGCATGGATGGATTCATGGTTTTTCTGGTGGACGATGTCTTCATGGAAAAGCCCCTTAAGGATAAGGTCCCCGCAGGCACTGAGGATTTGCTCATTTGGGTGAATGTGGACCATGAACCCACCACCCATTATGTGGATGAGTTGACCCATCAGGTCAAGGGGACCAAAGACCGTTTGCCGGATGGGGTGATCGGCATCGGCGGGGGGAGCACCATGGATCTGGCCAAAGCCGTTTCACTGATGCTGACCAATCCCGGTTCTTCAGTGGATTACCAGGGGTGGGACCTTATCAAAAATCCGGCGATCTTCCATGTGGGGGTCCCGACCCTTTCGGGTACTGGTGCTGAAGTGTCCCGAACCACCGTACTGTCAGGGCCTGAAAAAAAATTGGGACTGAATTCCGATTTCACGGTGTTTGACCAGATAGTGCTGGACCCGGAATTGACAGCCGGGGCGCC
Source organism: Deltaproteobacteria bacterium (assembly GCA_018644785.1). The sequence continues at coordinate 17,776 of JABGPV010000032.1, forward strand.
CAATGATCAGCATTTCTATACGGGGATGGACTGTTATATCCACTGCGTGGAATCGTTGACCGGCACTTACCTCAACGCCTTTAGCCAGGTCCATGGGGAAAAAGCCATTGAACTCTGTCGGGAGGTTTTTTTGGAAGAAGGCGCCGACAGGGAAGACAAATTGATGATGGCCTCCTATTTAGGGGGCATGAGCATCGCCTATTCCCAGGTGGGTATCTGCCACGCCTTGTCCTACGGATTGGCATTTGTGCGGGGGATTCACCACGGCATCGGCAACTGCCTGGCCTTTGACTGTCTTGAAGCCTATTATCCGGAGGGCGTCAAAGAGTTCCACCAAATGATGGAGAAGCACGGCATCGAACTTTCCCGAAACGGCCTGGATGATGTGAACTCCGGAGAAGTGGAAAAAATGATCGATGTGGCCCTGATGTTGGACCCGTTGTGGGAAAACGCGCTGGGAACCGATTGGAAACAGAAAATGCCTCGGGAGAAGGTGAGGGGGCTATACGAGGATATCATGGCTGGCGGATCTGGAGGAAAGGCGCCCTCAGCGCGTCCATAAGACGTCCGAGTTTTGCGACATTCATAACACGCCTGCGCCCCTGTGGGAATTGATCAATTTTAAACATTACACCACCCTGCAACTTATATTCTGAAGAACGTTCCACAATACATGGATCAGGGATTGTTCAAGGATTCCCAGGTTTCCCCCTCATTGACCATGGTATATTTCGCGGAATAGTTTTTCAAACCAAGGAGGTTTGTTAAAGAGAACACCCATAAGGATCACTCCGAGAATCGGGAAGGGGATGACCATATCCACAATACTCAACAGAATCAAAACAGAGAGAATCTTCGTTTTGGCGCTCATTCCATCAACTTCCTTTCCAATGTCCGGCTTGTGGTCATTGTGCGCGGCCTACCTTCATTTCATAGCGAGGACTTAATGCGTCAACGAAAAGGTGAATCTCCAATGAGGCCAGGATCGTCCTTACGGGATCGTCTACGTGTGCCATGGGCACGCCGAAAAGCGCGGTAACCCGTTTTCGTTCGGTTTCACGGATGGGGCCGGGTCTGGGAGGCGGTGTCCCTACAGTCAGTCGCTGTCCGCATTTGAGGCAGAAATTGGCTGTTTCGGGAAGCTCGGTCCATTTCATTGCTGCCGCCCTCCAAGTTTAAGGAAAGACCGGTTTAGAAGCTAAGAGGATAGGTCTTTGCATCCGTTAAAATGTAGTATAGACGAGACAGGGGTTGGCGTCAATTATGGCTCTTTTTCAACATATTGAGTCTTTCCAATATTTGTAGTTGCCGCCATTCAAAAAGTCTCCCCATCCCTTTCACTCATCGGGCGCATCCGGCGGGTAGAGATCGGGAAATTCAAGATCGGATCTTCCGATTTCCGTTCTTAATCTCATGGTGGATTCATCAACTGAAATGGAAAAGACCGTCCCTCTCATCCCCAGGATGAAGGACAGTTGCTATTTTTGAAAACAAAAATTCAAAATGGAGGAGGGAGGCATGAAAATCGTTTTTCACGAGGCGTTTTATGCCGTCTATGCCAGTGATCCCGCAGCCGACCAGGGCCGAATGGAATCCATTATGGGGGTCATTGAGCCTTTCGTGGAGACGGTACAGGCCATTTCGGCCACGGCGGATCAGATCAAGGCGGTTCATACGGATTCTCACTTGAAAAGGGTCAAGGCCCAAAGGGTTTACGACGCGGCTGCCCTGGCCGCCGGCGGCGCCGTTCAGGCGGCAACCATCGGGCTTGAGGAGCCATGCATGGGCGTCATCCGGCCGCCGGGGCATCACGCTTCCCGGGATTCCGCCTGGGGCTTCTGCTATTTCAACAACATGGCCGTTGCTCTGCAATATTTAAAGGATCAAGGGAAAATTAAGACGGCCTATGTCCTGGACATTGATCTTCATTTCGGCGACGGGACCGGCAACATCTTCTCTGAAGAAGAGTGGGTGAGTGTTCATAATGTGGAGGCCGGGGACCGGGAATCCTACCTCAATGAAGTGGCCGGGGAAATGGCGCGATGTGAGGCGGATCTCATCGGCATCAGTGCAGGTTTCGACAATCACGAAGAGGACTGGGGGAGCACCCTTAAAACTGGGGATTACACAGAGATCGGTTCTCTGGTAAGAGCCGCCGCCCAAAGGGAAGGCGGCGGATGTTTCGCCCTCCTTGAGGGAGGATATAACCATGATATTCTGGGCTACAATGTCATGGCACTGATTGAGGGTCTGTCGGCATAGCCTTTAACAATTCTTCTTGATATTCCTTGCCCTTCCAATATGATCCTCAAAATATAGTTGTTTTATCCATATAAACCCTCAACGATCCGATGGGGTTTTTCATGTGGGATATCTCATCAAATGCTGTTTGTTTCGCTGCACCCTGTTTTTCTATTCAGGGGAGAGCGAGATATCTTTGCATAATAGCATGAGTACTCTGGCACAATTATTGCTTTTATAGACAACGCTCCATTTTGGATATTGATGGGGCTAAATCTGTCCCTTCAATAACTTGTTATGTATCACAGTAAGTAAATCATGGGGGATAGGCTAGCGCCCGAAAACCGTATCCGCGCGGCTTCCCCCTTTCACATAGCGGACCATCTGGCGGAGGATGGCGTGGGAAAGTTTTTTCTTGATTTATTGGCAGGATTGACTCCCTCAGTATTACTCGGAGTTTTAGTTTTTACCATGATAAGCTTCTTTATACCGAAAAGAATACTAACTAAAATCAATATAGCAAAACTTGATAATAAGACAGCAAACCGTATGGGGTTTCTCTTGATAAGTTCTTTCTCTCTGCTCATAGGAATATTAATGGTTGACCTATACAATAGTGGCTTAAAGCCGTTTTATAACGATTACATGCTGAAACTGAATCAAGAGAACAGACTGGACGATTTAACAAACGATGAAATGATAATCCTAAAATATTATGTAGAGAGAAACACTATAAGTCGATGGTTTTGCCAACGTGAATTGGATGGTGTAGTTATTACTTTAGAGCGCGATGGCCTCTTATTTTTGGCACATAAAAGGGAAATTATGGGGGAAGATTGGTATTGCTATAACATTGAACGATGGGCTTTTTTTTATCTTAAAAGACATCCTGAACTATTGAAGCCCACCACATAAACACCGCCTTGACTCAGACACCCTAAAAAGCGGGCGCTGGTTAGGCGGGGCGTTCCCGGCGCTACGCGCGGGAACAAGGTACTTGACCGGACACCGTGCACCGCGATTAGAAGTATTATCAAGAGTAGACCTGACCCCATAAGACATTATAATTATTAACAATTGACCAAACTTTCGCCATCATCTTCCAAGAAAAAGGGGCAAGGATATTATTTCCTGCCCGTCGATACCAGCTGCATCCCATCTTTGCCCGTGAGTTTGAATTCGAAGTAGTTGTTTTTCCAGAACTTGGATGTGCAAAAGAAGCCGGATTTCATATAACAAGTGACATCGACTCGAAATGTCATGGAGGGAACGGGATTATCTGTTTGTGGCGAAATATCCACCGGTCGCCTGTAGGTAACCGTGACCTTTGGAAGATAATAGGCATAAAGGGGGCAAAGTTTCGTTGTCAACACTCCGTTATTTGAGAGTTTTAACTTCGGTATCCAGTACCTGCCGGGGTATACACTATGCTGCCCGCGAAAGACATATTCCGCATTGAAACGATAATGAATACCCGTCGCATCGTAGCCGAAATGGAATACTCTTTCTACTTGCCCTCCCTTTTGACTGAGGTTGTTCACTAGGGTGGTAATTCTACGATGAGCGCGACAACATCGTTCAACTGCTTTGACATTCTCAGGATGCGCTATTCCGATCGCACAAATCCAAAGGTTGTAATCGTTTATTGGCCCAAGGTTCCAAAGATCATACATCCATTGCGTAACACTTACTCCCATTCTGCCGATGATTACGCTCTTAACGTCACTTTCAGTGCGCGCAACAATGGATATGAATTCCTGATATAACTCCTCCTCAGAGCTCAAAAAATCACTGTATAAGTTGTCGAGAGTTGTGTATTCCTGGAGTATCCTATCGGCATAGTCTTCGCCCAGAACATCTTTATTGATTGAATCGAATTCCTTCAACGACAAACCGATTTCTTCAAGCATAATGTGAAGTTCAGAAACTGCGGTCGGACCGAATAACTGTTGAATTGTGTTCAGCAGTTCATCCAGTTCATTCAGATTATCATACGATATTTCGTCTATCTCAGACCCTTCTTGTGAGCTCGTACCGGTAGCCAGCCTTACAAGCTCGCTAACGGACATGTAGTACTTATCACCAAAAGCTTTTATCACCCATGCCCTCGTTGAGGTCTGATCCATGAACGCCTTTGTTACACCAAGTATACGGTCGGCAGAATCCAAGGGTAGGAGAATGAGAACCGGTTCTTCGTCTGGTTCAGCCAGGTTATAGACCCTGCTGGTAAAGGTTGTTTTTTGACCATCGATGATGAAGGTTTCAGTTTCTAGATCCCCTTCTTGAAAACCAACAGCGCTTGTCTCTGTATCACTGCCGCTACAGCCTAAGAAACCCAGAAGGCCCACCAGCAAAACACTGATAATCTTATTCATTGTCTTTTCTCCCTTCTTTACCTCCTGATTTTGCATTTTAAGCTTCGACGATTTACCACGACCCAGGTTCCATGATCCCGGTCCGTCTCTCCGAAGGCGGGCAATACCCTGCACCCCTCAAAAGGGCATAACGCATGAGAGGCAGGAGGCGAAAGAGGCATCAGGATTTGTCAATATGCCCTCAAAAAATGTATTTTTAGTGAAGAATATAGCAAAGGATGTGCCGAATAACATAGTTTTTTCTTTTATTTTTATTATCAGATAGTTACATTTATCTTTCCATCTATGGGCATTGAAAAGAACAGGTTTTCTCTCAAATACGTCGAGAACTGCTCCCATATATGTCAGAGTAGCGATATGCTCTCAAATATGGTAGAGTTATTGTTTTGAAAGGGGTGTGACGTGGATGAATACCGATTTTTCCATGAAGCGGGCCGCCGCATCTGCAGCAGCAGGGAGATTGAAAAGGCCTTTTATAAATGTTTCCTCTACCTGCGGGATCATATCCCGGCCGACAGCCTGAGCCTGCATCTCTTTGATTCCGGTCTCGGCATCATCGAAACCGTGGTCGGTGTTCAGGCGGAGGGAGGCGTTTTGGTGTCGGTCAAGACACGGCTTTCCCCCGACGTTCGCGATCGGATTACCGCATTCATAGAAGGCCTTGAAGGGAAATCCGAGTGCCAGGTCATCGACCGATTGAAACATGATGAACTGGTAAGACCGGTGGCGCGGGATTTGGGAACGCCCGACGAGCCGGGCCTGATTCTGGACTTGATCTTGGAAGGGGAATATCTGGGGACCCTCGCGGTCACCAACGCCGGAGGGAAAAAATATACCGAGGAACATTCCCGCATGCTGCTCCTCCTCCACCATCCCTTTGCTCTCGCCGCCGCCAATTTTCTGAAGTACACGGAGGTAAAGAGGCTCAAGGAACGTCTGGTCGACGATTACCGCCAACTCCGGGACGACCTCATGCACTTGAAAGGGGATGCGGTGGTGGGTGCCGAGCAGGGTCTCAAAGGGGTCATGAGCAGGGTTCACCAGGTGGCCCCTACCCGCAGTCCGGTTCTTTTGCTGGGGGAGACCGGCGTGGGAAAGGAGGTCATTGCCCAGGCCATACACCGGTTCTCCCCAAGAAGGGAGCACCCCCTGATCAAGGTGGACTGCGCGGCCATTCCGGAAAGCCTTCTTGAAAGCGAACTCTTCGGCCACGAAAAAGGGGCCTTTACCGGTGCTGTTTCAAAGCTGCGTGGGAGATTTGAACGGGCTCAGGGCGGCACCCTGTTCTTGGATGAGATCGGGGAGCTTTCACCGGAGGCCCAGAAAAGAATTCTTCGCGTCCTGGAGGACAGGGTGGTTGAACGGGTGGGTGGATCCCGGACCATTTCGGTGGACATTCGGATCATCGCCGCCACCCACAGACCCCTGGAGGATATGGTCAAAACAGGGGAATTCCGGCAGGACCTCCTTTTTCGTCTCAATGTGTTTCCCGTGATAATCCCACCTTTGAGAGAACGAAAGGAAGATATCCCCCTTTTGGTGGATTTCTTCATCCGGAAAAAAAGCCGTGAACTGGGATTGCCGTATCTTGCCAGGCTGGCGCCGGGGGCCATCGATACCCTGAACGTCTATCCATGGCCCGGGAACGTTCGGGAACTGGAAAACTGCGTGGAACGGGAGTTGATCATTGGGGGGAAAGGGCCGCTCACCTTTTCTTCCCTGTGGCCCATGGCGCGGGCGCCCAAGGAGACCACCCCCGTGGAGCAACTGGAGGATGGTTCCTTGAGCCTTGACCGATTGATCACAACACACATCCGAAAGGTCCTGGACATGACCGACGGCAGGGTGGAAGGAAACCGGGGCGCGGCTCGGCTCCTGGATGTTCATCCCAGGACGCTGCAGCACCGTATGAAGAAGCTCAATATTTTGTTCGGCCGAAATTACTTGAAAGTCAGGAACAAACAGCGGTGAATCCGGCGGGACGACCGGAGGACGGTTTCCGGCAGTTGCTTTAGCGTAGCCTGGACTACTCTGTCTCGAACACAAGGCACCCCAAGCAATCGAACCCCCGCATCCTTGCCGGGTTTTGGTATTTCCACCCGACGGACCGGTTGCTGCGTATATCTCCAGCTTTCCAGCTCCTTCTTTAAGGAATTAAGTTCCGGTTTAAGGGGGCTTTCAAATTCTTCAATGGTTATCCCATCGACACCGGGGGAACCATGGTTCCTCTTTACCGCCGTGAAGCCTTCACTTAAAGCCTTCAACGAACATAACCTTCCAAAGATATCATCCTCATCATAGAACAGATTTTGCTGTCTCATTTCACTTCCTTTTGCATCGTCTTATCCCCGATCCCGACAACACCGCTTTGCTGAAGCATACGTTTTCAGCTACAATGCTGCTCCCTTATGGGCTGATCTCCAAACGATAGTTTATAACGAAACACAAAATCTCGGAAACATGTTCCACCCTTCGCCTCCAATCCTGATTTTGCCAAGATCACTTGATGGAAGTTTTACCCTCGGGCACGTCACCGCACCTTCACCGGCTCCCATCTTTACGACTACTACGGCTTCCTTCAGATCCGTCATTGGCTCCCATAACACCGGTTATTCCCTCATCGGGCAGCACATGGGAGTTTCTTCAGGCACCCTTGCCTTCGCCTACACGTTACCTCCTTTCAGGTCCGTGACTGGATTTTCACCAGTTAGTTATCGACCATGCTGGTCACACCTCCGCCTGGTCAACGGCCGGGTGAAAATGGGAATATCCCTCAAAACCGGTTGGCTCGACTATTTCATTACCGGCCTCGAAACTCAAATGATAGAGGTAAAGAAACGAGGTGAGCAGGTTATCCGCAGGGATGTTCTTGTGCGAAAACACGGTCTTAATGAAAGGCAGGACAAATCAATAGAGTTTTTATTTGAACATGGCAAACTTACCATCCAGGACTTTGAAAGGCTTTGCCCCGATGTGAACAGACGAAGCTTGCAACGTGATTTGAAGGGAGTCTTGGAAAAAGGACTGATTAAAGAGGTAGGTGCAGGCCCGACAGACCCGACGCGCCATTATATATTATCCGAGCTATGACAAACCGTGACGTCGAGCTGTGACATAGCTATGACAACTACTGTGTCATTCGTTATTTCACAATTGATGAATATCGCTTGGGTGCGCCGTCTTTTAAAATTAGTGGATATTGTGGCCACATGGGAAAGCGGCAACGGATAAATGCAGAGGCCTAAACGCCGTCCAACCATCAAAATGAAAATGAGTGAACCCCAAAACAATGTTGAAGATCAGAAAACCAAAATCATCGCACAGACCGCAGCGTTATCCAGGCTGATCGGGATGATTCCGTCTGACGGGTACCATTGATATTCACGAGCCCATGACCCATGATTCAATGATATTATCGGATTGGCTCAGCGCTACCAGAGAGAACGAATCGGGTATTGTGTAATAAGCGGATCAGGGGTGAGAATTGTTAAAGAATGTTCAATGGCTTGACATACAAGCATACGGTCAAAAGGATCTTTGTGGGGAGTCGGTAGTTTACATAGGTGCAAGGTATCTTGTTCCGATAAATCCAAACGGGCGATTAGGTGTCTTTTTCGCTCCTTGGGAATGAACTTATCAGGTGGAAGAGGAAGGGACAGTTTGCCCAAACCATATTTAACATTGATTTCCCAGGCGGAAACAGCACTTAGATAGACTTCATTTTTCGGGTCGGCAAAAGCGTCAATTACCTCAGGCGACAACTCTTTGCTACCCTTGGTTAGCCAGAGAAAAGTGCAGGTGTCGAGTAAAAGGTTCACTGGCCTTCGCCATTAAAAGCAGCAACAATATCATCCGGGAGAGGGTCAAAAAAAGCGTTGCCAATCTCAAAGTCAGGATATTCTTTCCCGGCCAGACCAATTGGACGTTTTTTATTTGGGAGTGCGGCAATTGGTGTTATTTCAGCGATAGGCACATTCCGTTTACAGACGATTACGGTCTCTCCCTTGCTGACTTTTGCAAGGAAGCTTGAAAAATGGGTCTTTATTTCATTTATATTTAAGCTTATCATGACCCTATTGTAAGTCATCATGTTGGTCATGTCAACGGCATCTTCACCGACCTTCCGGATCTCGGCTTTGAGTTGGGGATTATCAATGACGATAAATTCCCACGGCTGCAAATTCAGGGGACTCGGCGCCCATCGACCGGCTTCCAGAATACCGGCCAATTGAGATTCGGAAGGGCTTGCTTTTTCATACGGATGTGGCCCTGATGCTCGACCCCTTGTGGGAAAATGCCTTGGGGACTGACTCAGAAGATGCCCTTTGAGAAGATTAGAGGGCTTTACGAGGATATCCTGGCTCGCGACTGAAAAGAAGCGGCCAAAGACCCCTAATCTCCCCGGCTGCCCTCGTTTGAATGTAATTTGGCGGTATCCCTTCCCCGGAAGGGAGACAGGAGCATATTCTTTATTCAAACGACCAGTTGTCGGGCAATCCCTCCGAAAGCAAACACGACATCTTTTCTGTCGCGATCCGTTTGTGCGCTTTTTTGTCAAAAGTAAGCCAGCACCCTTTTAAGTCTGACGCCAATGCAGCGTAACATGCATCATATCCGGTAAGGCCTTTTTTGACGAAACGGTTTGCTTTGACGGCGAGTTCTTCTGTCATGGGATGCCTCAGCAGGCCCCCCTGAAGGAGGGGAATGATGCCTTTTCGAAAGACCCGGATTCCGTCGGGATGGAGGCGCTGCAAAACGGCGTATACCTCGAAAGCGAAGAGTTCCGGAACGGTAAATCGGCATGGATCCTCAACGACTTTCTTCAACACTTCATCAGCGGATTGATGGACCTCTTCTTCGAGAAACCAGCGAAGGGCGACGGATGCATCGATAACCCAGATCATTCGCTGTATCCCCTCAACTGTCTGAGAATGGATATGCTGTCAGTGGATTCCTTTTTCTT
>JABGPV010000320.1 GCA_018644785.1 Deltaproteobacteria bacterium
TTTGCTTCAGCTTACCTCGATAAACCCTTCTACCAGCTCAACTTCCCGGCGGGACTGACCGATGAGAGGACAAAAGATTATCATCGCGACGACTACAAGGCCTTGATAACCTTCCTCGAAGAGCAAACGGGGAACAAACTTGATGAAGACAAACTCCGTGAAGTGCTGAAAGAGCTGAACCGTCAGGATGAGATGCTCGGGGACTTGGAAGAGATGCAGCGTCTTGTTCCAAATCCCCTGCCCGGGGCATTTAATCTTTTTATCTATGCCGGACGATTTATGTTCGCCGGGTGGCCGGAGTATACGGAATTGCTGAAAGCAATGGTGAAAGTGGTTCGGCAAAACGTGGAAGACGGCGCGACGGGAATCAGGTCCGGCCGGGAAAAATGTCGGGCATTGTTCTTTTATATTGACCATTTCACTCTGAATTTAAGACTGTGGCGATGGCTTGATCAGCATGAAATCTCCCATATCGGAGGAATATTGAGCCGATTTTTTTCAGACAATGTACCCTACACCCAAGGAAGGGAAGAGGAAGCATACCGCATCGAAACGGGTAATCTTGACACGATGATCGACAGCATCGCTGAGATGAATGCAAGAATGCCCATGGTCCGTTCCATCCGCGGCCCTTATGATGCGCCCTACATGTGGTTGGATGATGCGCTCACCCTGGGAAAATTGTACAGCGCCGATTGCATGATATATAACGGCACGCCCGGATGCCGCAATACCTGGTCGAATGTGAAGCTGATCGCTAAAGATCTGGAAAATAACGGTTACCCCACTCACATCATGTATGCGGATGCCTTTGACGATCGGGTGGAGTCGTGGGAGGCAACTTCCGAGCGGTTAGGTGAATTCTTTCAATTGAGGAGATTGGTATGAGCATTGTCGCCGGATGCGACGTTGGCTCGCTGACGTCAAAAGCTGTTGTCATGAAAAACGGAAAGGTTGTCGGATCAGCCATCATTAAATCCAAGGTAAAACCTCAAGCATCCGCCGACAAGGCGATGAATGACGCGCTTTCCGCGGCCGGGCTTACGCTTGACGATGTACAATGCTGTGTCGGCACCGGCTATGGTAGGAACAAGATCTCTTTTGTGGATAAAAAGGTTTCCGAGATATCTTGCCACGGAAAGGGCGCAAACTGGCTCAGTCCCGCCGTCAGGACCGCCATTGATATCGGCGGTCAGGACTGTAAGGCCATCAAACTGGACGGCAGGGGCAAGGTGGAAAAATTCGTCGCCAATGACAAGTGCGCGTCCGGTACGGGTCGTTTTCTGGAGGTGATGGCCGGTGTGCTCGGAATCGATCTTTCCGAACTGGGCGCATGTTCATCAAAGGCCCGATCGCCCGTTACCTTTGCCGCGAGTTGTACGGTGTGGGCCCAGGCGGATGCCGTAAAACTCCTTAATAACGGCACCCCTTTCGAAGAAATCGGCGCCGGAATCAACACGGCCATGGCCAGCAGGGTCGCCATCCTGGTCAACAGTATCGGCATTGAGCCTGCGATCTGCATGACCGGGGGGGTTGCAAAGAATGAGGGCGTAAAAAATGCCCTGGAAAAAATAATCGGGCACAGGATACTGAAGGTTAGAAAAGCAGACCCCCAGCTTGCCGGCGCCATCGGCGCGGCCCTGTTTGCCCTGGAAGATTTGAATGGGAGGGGCTCATGATAGTTGCAGGCTGCGATATCGGTTCACTCACCGCAAAGGCGGTGTTAATGCAAAATGAAGAAATTCTTTCCACGGCCATGATTCGATCGACGCCCAGGCCGCAGGAGTCTGCAAGGCGGGTGATGAATTCGGCGATGGAGGCTGCCGGTCTCTCCATGGATGATATATCCTACGCAGTGGGCACCGGATACGGAAAAAGTCAAATTTCTTTCGTGGATTCAGTGGAATCGGAAATTGCCTGCCACGGCCGAGGAGCGTGGTGGAACGTGCCGTCCATACGAACGGTGATCGATATCGGAGGACAGGACGCCAAGGCGATCCGGGTCGATGAACATGGCAATGTGACGCGATACAGCTACAACGACAAATGCGCCGCCGGCACCGGACGGTTTCTCGAAGTGATTGCTGAGGCCCTCGATGTGGAATTGGAGAAGATGGGCGAGCTGTCTTTAAAGTCGACCGAGAAGGTGAATATCTCCAACCAATGCGTTGTCTTTGCCGAAACGGAGGTTGTTTCTCTGATTAACGAGGGGAAAGAAGTGGCCGACATCATCAATGGACTCAGCCGCGCCATGGCCAATCGCGCGGCTTCTCTTGCCAAGGGGATCGGTGTGGAACCAGACGTCGCTTTTACCGGGGGTGTCGCCAAGAACGGGGGCGTGGCCCGCGCCCTGGGGCAGGCCCTCGGACATCCATTAATAGAGTTGAACATCGACCCCCAGATAAACGGCGCCCTCGGCGCGGCGCTCATCGCACAAGAGAAGCTGAAACAGTCGTCTATTTAAAGGAATATAAAAGTGACGTTTTTTGACGACCTCATCAAAGAGATTCGAGAGTTTATCGAACACCTGAATAACAAAGGACAAACCCGGACGTTTCATGAAAGGAACGTTACCCCATGGGCATCCGGCGGCAAAAGGAATATTGTTCTCAAATCCGACATGGGGGTTGAGCTGGGAAACCCTTCCGATGAATCGACTTCTTTTCTCGTGTGTACAAACCGTGTCGATCTTGTGCAGGACAGCGTCATCAGGTTGGAGGGTCCGGATATAGGGGAATGCAAAAACCGCCATCTACCTTTCGGTAAGATAGTCCTCATCGGGGGGCGAGGGTTTCACGAAGAGAATTGCTGCGAACGCTACCGGGAAATGGAACTCCTGAGATATGACCTGTCGCTAAAGGGCTACATGATAAAGGCGGTTTCACAGGTTATGCGGGAGTGGAGCCGCGTGAGCAAAAAAGCCGTTTCGGACCGGTTTTCCTTTTCCACACTGGGCGGCGCCCTGATTAATCTTTATAAATCGCTGGAATACATTGACGCGGTGGAGGTTTTGTTTGTTTCTTCTTCACCTGAAGCGGTAAGGCGGATACGAGGATTCGGGGAACAGGTCATGCGCTACATCGGCGCCATGAGGAAATTGTCGGAGCCGCACTTACTCGATTGCGATTCCTGTGAGTACCGGGATGTGTGCGATGATGTCGGCGAGCTGCGGGCCATGCGAAACGCCATGAAGAAGACCCTATGAACGAAGACCCTATTAACGAAGCCAGGCAACACAATAGAATTATTGCGGTATGCGGCAAGGGGGGGGTGGGCAAAACAAGCGTCAGCGCTTTGCTTACAAAGATACTTTCCGAAACCGGCAACCGAAAGGTGCTCGCCATCGATGCGGATCCGGCGGTGGGACTCGCTCTGTCATTGGGGATTTCGGTGGCCAAAACCGTCGATGATATCCGAAATGCGCTCATCGAAAAAGCGAAAGAAGGATTTCAGGAAGATAGGCGTGAAATGATCGCAAAGATCGACTACGAACTCTTTGATGCGCTTGAAGAGCGAAAAAATCTCGCTTTTCTCGCCATTGGACGACCTGAGACGGATGGGTGCTTTTGCCGGATAAACAGCCTTTTAAAGGACATCATTCATGATATTAGCGACAACTTTGATGATGTGGTTATCGATGGCGAGGCGGGAATCGAACAGGTCAACCGGCGGGTCATGGAGCGGGTCACCCATCTTTTACTGGTATCGGACACATCGGTGAAAGGATGCAATGTGGCTGAATCCATCGAAAAGGTCGCAAGGGGAAGCATTCGCTATGAAAAGGTTGGTCTTCTTCTGAACAGGGTGAAACGAGAAGAAGAGGTGGAAACGGTTCGAAACCGATATTCCCTGCCTGTCATCGGCTGGATGCCCGAAGATCCAACCCTTTATGAGTTCGACCGGGAAAGCCGGAGCCTTATGGAAATGCCCGAATGCAACGCCCTTTTATCCTTCAGAAAAACACTCGGTTGGTTGGAAAGATAATTGACCATCAGAAAGGAAGAGGGAATTTATATATGGCTTTTAAAGCATCTGAAAACCTTGCTGAACAGATTGCACAATACGTTGCTGAAAAAATCATTCAATTGGAATTGAAACCCGGCGAGAGGGTACTTGAAGCAAAAATATCGGAAGAATTCGGCGTCAGCCGGGGGCCTGTCCGGGAGGCGCTGCGCATCCTTGAAAAAAACAGGCTGGTGGAGCTGATACCCCGCCGGGGCGCCAGGGTTACCGAAATGTCGGCATCTTATATTGAATGGCTTTACGATATCCTGGAAGAATTGTATGCCCTTACCGCCCGAAAGTTCATTGAAAACAGCAACGAAGAGGATCGGCGAATGCTTCAATGCGCGCTGAAAAAGATCGAAGAGAACGCCGAAAAAGGTGATGTCACCGGATATTTCAATGCCACCTTTGAATATGCCCTGGCCGGTCTTAAGGGCGCAAAGAACCCTTTACTCGAACAAATGCTGATTGATCTATGGCCAAGCAACCGCCGTATTCAGTTTGCATCCCTCTCCTTCCGTGCTGAAGACCTCAAAAAAAATGCTGTTTTTTTTCAACAGGCCACGCAGTACATAGAAGACGGCAACACGGGAAAAGGCTCTCAGGGAATTCGCGATTATGCTCGAAATGAGAAAGCCCTTGCCCTGAAAATGCTGAACAAAAACCGGTGAAGGAGAATTCTGATGGCGTTTATCAAAACGATCCCCCCAGGCAAAGCAACCGGCGAGACTTCGGAGGTTTACAAGTCCCTCGCACAGGTTGAAGGGCACGGTATGATCCCAAAAATCGTGCAAGTGTTCAGCCTCAAACCCGCTGCAATGAAAATGATGATTCGCATATGGGAGATGGCCATGTGGATGGGAGACGAGCCGCGTCATAACCGGGAGATGGCGGCGGCAGCGGTCTCACGATTTAATGAATGCCATTATTGAACCGACAGCCACGAGGCATTCCTGCAGGCTGCAGGCGGAAAAGCCGATAGAGTCGCACGGTTAATAGAGGGTTCAGCCAGCGACGAAACACCTTTCGAGCGTTCGCTTATCAAATTAATCAGGAAAAACTTTGAGCAGCCTGCACGACTCGTCCCCGCTGATCTCAATCCGCTTCGGGAGATCGTCGGAGATGGTGCATTCGATTACACCCTCGTAATCGGGTTATTCCACTTTATCAACCGGATCGCGGATCTTCTCCATGTGGCCCCGGAGGCCCTTCCGGAATCCCTTCGTCGATTCAATTTCTTAAGACGTATGACGGTCCGTATTGCAAGCTTAATAATGTCAAGAATGGACCTTAAGAATCGAAAATTCAACGCCTCCTATGAAGAAACAGTTGAAAACATTACGGCACTCTTCGAACAAGCCATGGGTAGGAAGCCAGGGGATGCGTTCGTGCCCATTAAGTCGCGTCCCAAGCTGATAGAAGTCTTCCGGTTTATCCTTGAGGAGCGGGTCATCC
>JABGPV010000321.1 GCA_018644785.1 Deltaproteobacteria bacterium
ACAAATACATTGTTCTCTCAAGACTTCAAAAACCCGCGGGCGCCTGATTCATTGTCATAAAGCCAGCCTGAATTAAGGAGATATGGACATGTTAATAGCTAAAAAAACAGCTCGCGTGTTTGCTCTGTTTGCAGCGATAGCGCTTCTGACGTCATGTGCCGCCATTGAAAAACAGAACGCCGTAGACATGGAAAGGATGCTCGCTGCCTCGGGATTTAAAATGAAGCTTGCCGAAACACCTGAAAAAATGGCAGCCTTGGAAGGATTGCCCCAGCGCAAACTGGTACCACAACAGCACGATGGAAAGCTTTATTTCTATTATGCCGATGCCACTTCCTGTAAATGCATGTATGTGGGCAGTGAAAAATCATACCAGCAATTTCAAAAGTTGGCCACCCAAAGGAAAATGGCGCAGGACTACCGCTGGGCAGCACAGACCAACATGGACGCCCGCATGAATTTCGGCATGTGGGGGCCCTGGGGACCTTGGGGCCCCTGGTATTAAGACACGATTACAACCAAGGGGCGGAAACACCTCGCCCTTTCTTTAATTGAGTGACAGTGAAATACCGAACGGATCGAAAGCATTAAGAATTTCCAGCCTTTTTTCAACCACGCCAAGAGACAGCCCCGTTTTATTTTTCAGGACCCACTGCCTGAATTCTCTTTGACAACCTTCCCATTCAACAGACTTATGTAGGATCGCTATTGACATTGCGAAAACTTTGATTTACGTTTGCGGGGCTAACATTCAGGTGCTCTACGAGCTTAATAGGGAACGCCGTGGGATTCGGCGACAGGCCCTCTGCTGTAATCGGGGACGAAATCTGCATCATGCCACTGTTCGGTTTGAAACCGAGTGGGAAGGCGCAGTGATTAGGGTGACCCGAGAGTCAGAAGACCTGCCTGAATAAAGGAACGCAACCTTACTGGGAATAAGGACGTTCATCGGTTTTGGGATAAAAAAGGGATATCCCCGGATCAATACATTTTGGTCCGGGGATTTTTTTCTTTGGGCCTAAACTTAGGCCATTGCAGGATACGATAACGGATTGATTTTCCATTTTCCTGCATGGGGTATTGAGAGAGGAGAAAATTTCATGAAAAAGAAGGCAGACTTTTCGAGGCATTCATCCATTATCACGAAACTCTTTTTATGTGCAGGGGCACTGCTATTTCTGCTGATCGGTGTGGGTTCCGTACATGCCGATTCAACACAGACCGCCGTTGTGGCAACAGCCGCCGCAGATTACAGCAGCTACGGTATTTCAGCTATTACAGTTGACCCAAAGACCGGCCCCCGAATCGCAGTCAACAATCTGCTTGCAGGAAGTAATGGCAGCACTGTCAAAGCTTTTGGGCAATACTATTATCGAATCGAGCAGTTTCAGGCAGACAATGTCACCAAGGTCGATATTTCAGCACCCAATACGCCTATCTGGCAATATTCAACCCAGAACACCGGTGAAGCAAACAGCAGCAACCCCTATGATCTGGTCTTTGTAAGTTCCACCAAGGCCTATCTGCTTCGCTATGGTTCCACAAAAGCCTGGATCGTGAACCCCTCCACCACCAGTGAAGCCGGTTTTAAAATCGGCGAATTGGATCTGAGTGCATATACAGATGCCGATGGCGCGCCGGAGATGTGTTGCGGGGTCATCGCCAACGGAAAACTTTTTATTGTCATGCAGCGCATCGTCGACTGGTGCCCCACCGACATCGCCTATGTGGCCGTATTTGACACGGCAACGGACACTGAAATCAATACCGGCATGGGCTCGGGAAACAGGATTGGAATTCCCCTGACCATCAAAAACCCGAACTCCATTCAATATATTGCCGAAAACAATCGAATTTATGTTCAAGGCATCGGATCTTATCCCGGGGGATCCTGCGACCCGGTGTACGATTATACCGGCGGCATAGAAAGCATCAATCCCGTCACCTATGCGTCATCCATCGTTCTGGATGACGGTGATGCCACAACCCACCCCTATGGCGCCATATCCGGGATGTTGATTGCCTCTCCCACAAAAGGGTACTTTGTCGGCTATGCCGGTTGGGGCAACAATACGCTCTATGCATTCAATCCCGCAACCGGCGCGGTTTCCGGCGCAATCACCGGCCTTCAAAACATTAACATTTCAGGTATGAATTCCGGAACTTACCTTGATAAAAACGCTATGATGTGGGTCTGTGATTCCAGCAACGCTCAAATCAAGATCGTGGATACGATGAATAATACCGTTAACGAAAATGTTGCCACAAACCTGAATCCCCAGAAAGTGGCGTTTTGCACCAAAGGAACACCTTTGGCCCCGACGCTCGGGGCTACGATCTCCGGAAACAACGTGATGGCCCACTGGAACACGGTTTCCGGCGCAGAGGGATACTATCTGTGGGTTTCAGAGCCTGCAACCGGATGGACCGGCTTCTGGAACTGGGGCACAAGCACCAGCGTTTCAACAACGGTCGCCGCCGGAAAATCTTATTATGTTTCCGTGATTCCCTACAATGCGGAAGGTTCAGGCGCCGCTTCGAATGTGGTGCAGCTTAAAACGGATGCGGAGTAACAAATTTCAGAAGAGTGCGGACGTCGTAAATACTTTTTTGTTCACGAAGGACAGGATCGACCTCAGATCGAACTCTTCAAGCCATCGCAAACGCTGGAATCCATGGATTTTCATTAAATCCATGGATTCCACATCAACGCCGACACTCAATATCGATACCCCACCGAAAAATAAAAGGCACGGCCCGGCATGGGGTACCCATTGAAATCCTCGTATTGCTGGTTGGTCAGGTTCCTTCCCTCCAAACTGAAAAGAAATGAGTGAAACAGCCAGGAGATACCGGAATTGATTTCATTCTTGTCCTTGGCCGGCAAAAGGTTGGCGCTGTCGTAGAACATGCCGGTTTCCCGAAGATACTCGCCAAACACCTTAACACCTGCATATCGCGCCTCAAGCCGGCCCAGATAGGAGGTTTGAAATCGCCCGGGCAGTATATTGCCATTAAACGCTTTGACCTGGCTTTCATTCACAGGATCCTGCCAGGTGGCGTTCCCTACCAACCGGAAGTATGTCAAAAAATCAATACGGATCTCACTTTCAACACCCCGGATTTCGGCTTCGGATATGTTCTGTGCTTTGCCGATCCCCCTTGAATCGTATACAAAGGTAATAAGATCATCCACATTGCTGCCAAAATATGCCGCATTAACGGAAACGTATTTTAACCACCAGATTTTTGTGGGATACCTCACTTCGAAGCCCGCATCAAAATTGACCCCCTTTTCCGCCTCTAAATCGGGGTTCCCCACAATAAACCCGCGATCGCCAAATAACTCAAAAAATGACGGCTCCCGAACATATTTGGCCAGGTTGCTCCTGAAATTCAACCAGTTCAGAGGGCTGTACTTAACGCCGATCTGGGGGCTTAAGTAGTCCTCGCTCCGCTCTTCTCCTTCCAGGGAAGTCCCAAACATGTTGGTGGCGCTTTGTAAGTCATCCTTCAGGTGGGTATACCTGAGTGCCGGCGTTATGGTGAGACTGTCTTGAAACAGAAATACACTGTCCTGAAGACCTAAAGTCAATGTATCTCGGGTGCTTTTGTTGGGGTTTCTGTTTTTCAGAAGATCTTCGGGATCATAGGTTTCCTGATGGAAATCCGCCATGAAACTCAATACGTTCATATCCGTCAGCCATTCCAGAAAAAAATCTCCGCCATAACGTTTTGTAATATATCGGCTCTTCTGACGGCCAAGCCCAATGGTGCCATGGCTGTCGTTATACAATTCATCCTTGTATGAATAGTCAATGCTGGTCCGCATATTAAGCTGAAGGGGCCCCACATCATTGGCAATAAAACTCAAAGCGGTAATATTTCTCTCCGTCTTCAGGGAGGCATCCGCTTTGGAGCTGTTGTTCCAGGTGGGCAACCCCTGATCCTTTGAAAACCACTGATTCAACAGATCGACGCGTAGGTCATCGGAAAAATCATAACCGACTTTCGCCAGAACGTTTTGCTGATCAAACTGCGCATTGTTGCGTTTTACCCATTGGTCATCATCCGGGTTGTGTTCGGTATGGTTGTCATACAGGAATTCGAAGTCGTTATCGCTGGCCAAATAGCTGGCAGAAACCAGATAGTCCCATTTTCCGGGCTTGTGATTGATGGAACCCGAAGCCTGGCGCGTATTAAAAGATCCGTATCCCAGGGTGGCGCTGGCTTTCAACCCTTCTTTGGCACGCAGGGTCCTGATGTTGACCACGCCGCCGATGGATGCCTTATTGAAATTGATGGGGGTCACGCCCCGATAGACCTCGATGGCCGCAACATCGGAAAGGGCGATGCTGCTCAAGTCGACTCCGCCTCCGGAGGCATCATTCAGAAGCACACCGTCCACAAAAACCATGACCTGGTCACTGGAAGAGCCGCGAAGTGAAACCGTGGAAAAGCTTCCCAGCCCCCCGGCCTGCCGGACTTGGACGCCTGCCTCATTCTGAAGCACCTCTGCCAGGTCTTCCATCTTGCCTTCAAACGCTTCACGTTCAATCACCGTCACAAAACCGGTGGTCTCCTCCAGATCCACATCTCCGGTCTGATAATCGGGCTGTTCCTGCGGCGCCGTGACCACCACCGATTCCAATGTAGTAGTGGTTTTCTCCGACTCTCCTGCAAGAACAAATGAAGGACCTGAAATTAAGAAACCCAGGCAAAAGGCAGTTACAATGTTTCGACTGTATTTTTTCATGCCCATAATAAAAAAACCCCGAACCGAAAAAATCGACCCGGGGATTTCCCTTTTTTATCCTCAAGATCCAACAATCCCCCATCCATCCTCGAATACTGGCGGGATTCTCCTATTCAGGCAGGTTTTCTGACTCCCTCCCCCTTTTGACAACCTTCCCATTCAAAAAGCGCGGCTGAACAGTGGTCAAAAAACGCCAAAAGAGTTCCCTATAAAACCAAGGGCAGAGGTCACAGCGGCGGGCCCATCCCGTTTTTACGGAGTTCCCTTTTACGCTCCAAGGAGCACCTGAATGTTTGTTTCTAAACAATGGGCCAATAAAGAGTCAAGTTAAATCAAATAATTTCTTTATCTATGTCTTTTTTATAGCCCCAACCCAACCATCACAGTGAGCAATTCAAAAAAGACTTGGCTTCTGGATTCCATTGTGAGAAATTTTGAAGAAAAAGTAATACGATTGATTCCAAACAGAAGAAGAGTCGCCATGAGCCGTCGCTGGGCTATTTTCCTGATCACGTCATCCAATTTTTTTCTTTCCCAGTTCTACCGGGCCACCAATGCGGTAATCGCGGACCAGCTCCTTCTGGATCTCTCCCTGGATACAAAGGGACTTGGCGCCCTCAGTGCCGCTTTCTTTTATGCGTTTGCCGTCACACAGATCCCCATCAGCGTATT
>JABGPV010000322.1 GCA_018644785.1 Deltaproteobacteria bacterium
CCTTTACAAGAATATTGTCTATCTCCTGACCAGTTGGTTGCGCGAAGACAAGACCCGTGCCAAGGAGGCCAAGGGAGATGGCGCATGATGGAGGGCAGATGCCGGAGGACGGAAGACGGAAGACGGAGGACAGAGGACAGAGGGTTGCCGTCCGTCATCTGTCCTCCGTCATCTGTTTTATAACGGCGGCATTACTTTTTGTGGCGCCATCCTGCAGGCATGCCGACCGCTATGAGTATCAACATATCAAACAGGCCTATGAAAAACCTAAAAAACCGGCAACTGTGCCTACGCTATCGGTGCAAAAAAACAATCCAGTTGAAACCCCCGAAAAAATAATAGCGGCTGCGGGTTTTCTGACCCTTGAAAAAGTAATCCGAATCGCCCTTCAAAATAATCCGGACATGGACATGGCGGTGGCGCGGATTCAACAGTCAGAGGCCATGTTGGATGAGGCCATGAGCGCATTCTGGCCGGTAATCAGTGTTTACGGAGAATACCTTCAAGGAAACGCCCCGTCCGCCTACCTGTTTAAAACCATTGATCAGCGTAAATTGCCGCCGGGAACCGACTTCAACAATCCGGGATGGTTTGAAAACTACGAGGTGGGAATCCAGGGACGATTGAATCTTTTTAACGGGGGACGGGATTATCTGAGAAAGCGCATGGCGGAAACGGGTTTGACCATCAGCCGCCTGGACCGAAAAACCGTTCAAAACGGCCTGGTGACCTCGGTTATACATGCCTATTACAGTGTTCTGGCCGCCGAAAAATACGTAATCATCAGCGGTGATTCCGTGAAAACGGTGAAAAAAGAACTGGGCTTGATCAATGTGCGGTATGAAGCTGGTGGGGCCCTCAAATCAGATGTGTTGTCCCTCAAGGTTGCGCTGGCCCAATCCAGGGAAGGGCTGATTCGGGCCCGGAACAATCACAGCCTCAGCGTTTCGTCCCTGGACAACCTGCTGGGTCTTCACCCGGATACGTCCCTTTCGCTGGCCGGTGATCAGCAGGTCCCCATCAAAGTGCCTGATTTGTATGAAAAAGCATTGGTCATGGCCATGGCGAACCGCCCGGAATTGCATAAATCCCGCTTGCAGGTGGTAAGGTCACGCATGGATCTGGACGTGGCCCGTTCCGAATACCTGCCGCGTTTGGACGCGCAAATGAGAACCTATTTTGATGACCCGGGTCTTGATTTTGAATGGGATCGGAAAAACTGGACTGCGGGGGTCATCCTCAATTGGGATGTGTTTACCGGATTCAGGAGACAGTCCCATGTGGATCGTGCCCGTGCGGTGTTAAAAGAGATGCTGGCGGCCGATCGGAAGGCGACCCTGGCGGTGCAACTACAGCTGAAAGGGGCTTACATGAAATATGCGGAGTCCAAGGCCCGCTGGAATGTGAGCCGGGCCAGTGTGGCGCACAGTGAAGAGTCCCTGCGTCTGGTTCAGAAGCAATACGAAGGGGGGTCTGCCACCATTACCCGGTATCTGGAGGCGGAGTTGGCCAGAAATCGTGCACGTCTAAGGACCACCACAGCCTTTTATGACCGGGAAAAGACCGCTGCGGCCATTGGGCGGGCCATGGGGTTCTGGGCGAATGACAGAGGACAGACGACGGATGACAGATGACGGTAGGGGCAGGCCTCGTGCCTGCCCTTTACAGAGGGCAGAGGTTTGAATTGTAAAGAGGCAGGGAGAATGGATTGCCATGGATAAAAAGAAAACGAAAAAAGGGGTCCGTTTTCTTTCATTTTTGTTGGGCATAGCGGCGCTGGTGCTGTTGATGCTTTACATGGCGGGTGTTTTTGTCCCTGATAAAATCGGTCCGGGGAAAATACTTGTCGAGAAACAGAGGTGGGAACCTGAAGCTATCGCAAAGGCGGTTCGGGAGACGGTGACCGAATTTTACGAGGCCCCGGGAACGGTGCGTCCCCGACAGGAAACCCGTGTTGAGTCCCGGGTGCAGGGGCGCATCGTTGATGTCCTGGTGCGGCCCGGGGATGTTGTCAAAACCGGGGACCGCCTGGTGGTGCTGGACAGCCGGGAGTTACAGGCCCGTTTGGAAAGGGCACGGCAAGCGGTTTTATCGGCCAGGGCCAGGCGGGACCGGTTCCGCCAGGCGATCAATGCCGCAGAAGCCGCTTTCAAAAGGGCGGAAGCCGCCTATAACCGCGTGAAAACCTATTTCAAATCAGAAGCAGCCACGAAGCAGCAGCTGGAGGAGGCAGAAGCCTCTTTTCACCAGGCCCGAGCCGGCCTCAGTCAGACTCGTGAAGGCTTGAAGGAAGGGAATGCCGGCGTAAAACAGGCCGAGAAGGGTGTTGAAGAAGCGCGCATTGTTCAGCATTATACGGAAATTCGTTCTGATGCCCAGGGTCAGGTGGTTGAACGGTTGGCGGAGCCCGGGGATATGGCATTCCCCGGAAAACCGCTCCTGGTGTTGCAGACCCGTAGGGCCCTGCGTCTGGAGGCCCTGGTGCCGGAAGGGATGATTCAACGGATCAAGATGGGGGAATCCTTGAAGGTGGTGATTACGGCCCTCAAACAGTCCTTGTCGGGTCCGGTGTCCGAAATCATCCCTTCTGCGGACCCGGCCACCCGTTCCTTTCGGGTTAAAGTGGATCTGCCGGAAACGAAAGAGCTCTACCCCGGCATGTTCGGGCGTCTTATGGTACCGGTGGGGAAAATATCCGTGGTATGGATACCGGAAAACGCTCTTGAGCGGGTGGGGCAACTGGAAATGGTGCACGTTAAATCAGGGGAGGATTGGGTCCGGATCTATGTGACCACGGGAAGGGTGTTTGACAGCCGGGTGGAGGTTCTTTCAGGCTTGAACGGCGGAGAGGCGGTTGCTGTTGGGGGAGAAGCGAAATGAGTCAGAATGATTCGCGCCCACCGGGCTTGATCGCCCGGATTGTGGAGCTGTTCATTACCTCCAAGCTTTCCATTCTCTTTATCATCTTCGCCATGGCCATGGGGGCAGCGGCCGTTTTGATGACGCCGCGGGAAGAGGAACCCCAGATTGTGGTGCCGCTGGCCGATGTTTATGTAAACGCTCCGGGCGCGTCAGCGGAGGAAGTGGAGAAACTGGTGGCCACCCCCCTGGAACGTCTGCTCTGGCAGATTGACGGAGTCGAGTATGTCTATTCCGTGTCCCGTCGTGACATGGCCATTGTTACGGTTCGCTTTTACGTGGGTGAGGACCGCGAAAGGTCCCTGGTAAAGCTCTACAATAAGATTTCCATGAACATGGACCAAGCCCCCCCACTGGTCAAAAACTGGCTCATCCGGCCCGTGGAAATTGACGATGTGCCCATTGTCAACCTGACCCTTTATTCCCACCAATACAATGATCATGAACTGCGCCGCATCGGTGAAGAGGTCCTGAGCCGACTGGCAATGGTTCCGGATATTTCCAGAACCTATCTTGTGGGCGGTCGTTCCCGGGAAGTTCAAGTGGCCCTCAGTGCGGACCGGATGGCTGGCCTGGGAGTCTCCATGCTGGATGTCTGGCATGCCCTTCAGGGGACCGATGCGGCGGTCACGGCCGGCAGTTTCAATCGCACCAACCGGTCCGTATCGGTCACCAGTGATTCCTTTGTGGCTTCCGCCGAGCATGTGGCGGAGCTGGTGGTATCCACCCATCAGGGACGCCCCGTATATCTTCGGGATATCGCCAAAGTGACGGACGGTCCGGAGGAACCGGCGGCCTATACCCGCTTAGGCTTTTCCAATGCCCTGGTGACGTCCGGGGAACGAAAAGGAATGACCCACGATCTGCCGGCCGTCACCCTGGCGCTGGCCAAGAAACGGGGAACCAATGCGGTTCGGGTGGCCGATGAAATCCTGATTAAGATGGATGAACTGAAAAAAACCGTGATCCCGGACGGTGTGGAGGTGGCGGTCACCCGGAATTACGGGCAAACCGCCCAGCATAAGGTAAACGATCTTCTGGGATCTCTGGTCTTTGCCATCCTCACGGTGGTGGCTCTCCTGGCCTTTACCCTGGGTTGGCGCGAAGCCCTGGTGGTGGCCCTGGCCGTCCCTTTGAGTTTTTCACTGGCCCTTTTCGTCAACTATGCTTTTGGGTTTACCATCAACCGGGTGACCCTGTTTGCCCTCATTTTGAGCCTGGGGCTTGTGGTGGACGACCCCATCACCAATGTGGACAATATTCAGCGGCATATACGAATGGGAATGCGAAACCCCCTTTCCGCCACTCTCCATGCGGTTCAGGAAGTTCTCCCCCCGGTGATC
Source organism: Deltaproteobacteria bacterium (assembly GCA_018644785.1). Next base: position 4,263 of record JABGPV010000322.1, read on the forward strand.
ATGAGTACCCTGGCCATTATTATTTCCTTTGTGCCGCTCTTCTTCATCACGGGCATGATGGGCCCGTACATGGCGCCCATGGCCGCCAATGTGCCGCTCACGGTGAGCTTTTCCACGTTGTGCGCCATTACGGTGGTGCCCTGGTTCAGCTATCTGCTGCTGAGAAGGTCTGCACCCGCATCCGGAGAGCAGCAGTCTCGGTCCGGCGTGGATACCGATGTGACGCCCCCATGGGTTAAAAAAGGTTATCGCCTTGTGGTGGGGCCCTTTCTGGATTCGGGGAGCAAACGATTCCTTCTTTATTTTATCGTCTTTTTGCTGCTGGTGGTGTCCATGGTGCTCGCCCTTTTTCGATATGTGCCCATGAAAATGCTTCCCTTTGACAACAAGGATGAATTCCAGATTGTGATCGATATGCCCGAAGGCACACCCCTTGAGCAGACATCCCGGGTGGTTCAGGATTTTGAACGGTACCTGCGCCAGGTTCCGGAGGTGACGAATCTCATTTCCTACACGGGGACCGCCTCACCCATGGATTTTAACGGTATGGTGCGGCATTATTACCTGCGTCAGGGAGGGAATGTGGCGGATATCCGCGTTAACCTGGCCGGAAAACAACAGCGCAAACAACAGAGCCATGCCATCCTGCTTCGCCTGCGAAAGGACCTGGAAGCTATCGCAGCCCGCCACGGGGCAAACATCAAACTGGTGGAGATGCCCCCCGGCCCGCCCGTCATTGCCACGGTGGTGGCGGAAATTTACGGGGGACCGGATCAGTTCTACGAAGACCTGATTGTGGCTGGAAAAACCGTGCAGGGGATCATGAAAACGGAACCTTTTGTGGTGGATATTGACGATACCACCGAGACCCCGCGGGACCGGATCGATTTTGTGCTGGACAAGGAAAAGGCGGCGCTACACGGGGTGAGCACCGCCATGATCACCGGGACTCTAAGGACCGCGTTGAGCGGGGGGAACCCCGCCACGGTTCACCGACGGGGGGAACGCCAGCCCCTTCCGGTGAAAATCATCCTTCCCAGGGCCAAACGCTCCGGAATGGTGTCGCTTTCCCAGATTCCCGTAAAGGCACAGGACGGCAAAATGATTCCCCTGGGGGAGCTGGGGACATTTAAGAAAGTGGCCGAGGACC
>JABGPV010000323.1 GCA_018644785.1 Deltaproteobacteria bacterium
TGAATGGCGGTGTTGTAATCCTGTGCTTTGCTGATTATACACATATCCAGTTCTTCTTCAAGCGCTTCGAGTACATCAGGTTCATCATCAACTATCAAAACTACCTTATCTTTCAGGATACTTTCCGTTGTCATAATTTTTTATCTCCTTATTAAGTGTAAAACGAGACTATAGGTGATTTAGCTTTTGAAACCTGAGCCTTCAAATTTTCATGAAAAAGAATGCAGGTCTGCCATTTACCGGCAACAGTGATGCACATTTGTCTGTTCTGGTGCGTTTCATCCACCCAGATACGCTTTCTTCACCCCTTCATTGTCACGCAATTTTTTTGTTTCGCCTTTCAGGACTATGTTCCCGGTCTCCAGGACGTAGCCTTTCTGAGCAAGAGCCAGGGCTAGACGGGCATTTTGCTCGACCAGGACAATTGTCCTGCCTTCGCTGTGAATGTCCCTTATAATCTTGGCGATTTCAATGCACATAATTGGGGATAAACCCAATGAAGGCTCATCTAATAGCAGGAGTTTTGGATTAGACATCAGGGCGCGGCCCATGGCCAGCATCTGTTGTTCACCCCCACTCATTGTACCTGCCATCTGCTTCAGGCGTGACTTCAGTATAGGGAAATGCTTGAAAACCCCTTCCAGATTCCTATTTTTCTCTTCTTCGTCTCTGCGCAGAAAGGCACCCATTTCCAGGTTTTCCGCAACCGTCATGTCAGGGAAAACTCTCCTGTTTTCAGGGACTTGTGCAATTCCGGCTTTGTTTATTTTTTCCGGAGGCAATTGATCGATGCGTTGATCCTCAAACCAGATTTCTCCAGTTGTCGGATGATTAAGTCCGGAAATGGTTCTTAAAGTAGTCGTTTTACCCGCCCCGTTGGAACCGATAAGGGTTACAATTTCACCCTCTTCCACTTCAATGGAGATGTTACGAATAGCATCCACCTTATTATAATGAACAGTAATGTCTTTGACATTGAGCAGCAATTTTTCTCCCTCCTCGTTAGGCGACAGCCTCTTCTCCGCCCAATAGGGCTACAACATCTTCTCCGCCCAGATAGGCCTCGATGACGTCTGGATTATCCAGTATCTGCTGGGGCAAACCCTCGGCCAATTTTTTTCCGAAGTTCAGAACACTTATTTTGTCACAAATGCCCATCACCACCTTCATATCATGCTCTACCAGTAAAATGGTCATTGCCCATTCATCCCGTATTTTTTTGATTAAGTCAGTCATGTGTTGCGTTTCCGTGGGATCCATGCCTGTAACCGGTTCATCCAACATGAGCAGCTTGGGTTCAGAGGCCAGAGCAACGGCAATACCCAATGCCCTTTGATGGCCATGCGGGAGGTTATCGGCCAGTTCGTCCTTGAGATGCGACAAGCCCATAAAATCGATGATTTTCAAAGCCTTTTTTTCTTGCTCCATGTCAATGCGCCGGCTTGTCCCAAATATGGTCCTGAAAAGTCCTCCCTTGGCTCTCAGATGACGGGCCACCAACACATTGTCCATAACAGTGAAGTGATGGAAAAGGGCAGTCCTTTGAAAAGTTCGCACGACGCCTCTTGCCGCTATTTGACTTGATTTTAGGCCGGACATTTCTTTTCCCAGATATACTATTTTTCCTCTTGTGGGTTTATAAACCCCGCTGATGACGCTAAACAGGGTTGTTTTCCCCGCCCCATTCGGTCCGATGACACCTCTTATTTCCCCTTCCTCCACTTCCAGATTCAGCTGGCTTATAGCTGTCAAGCCACCGAAATTTTTGCATAGACCTCTTACTTCGAACATAGCCATAAGCACTTATTCCCCTTCCTTGTCTGAAGTAGACAATGATCTCAAGTCAAACAACTGATTTTTTCGCTCCTGCAGGTTCCTCAGCCCTCGCTTGAGAAGCCTTTCGATTTCCAAACAGGCGTGTAAATTTCGGAACCAAACTCTCGAGTCCGCCCGGCATAAATATCAAAAATCCGATCAAGATAACGCCAAAGAATAAGGGCCGCCATTCCATTAGCGGACGCGTCCATTCAAAGAGAATTGTCATGACTGCAACCCCGATTATGGGACCCGCAAAGGTAGTCGAGCCCCCTACAATAACCCAGACAAGGAGATACACCATCTCATCTAGACCAAATATATGTGGGTCTATGGCACCGAGTCGATGAGCCAGGAGAGCACCTGCGATTCCTGCGAAAAACGAGCCGATGACAAAAGCGAAGCTTCTGTATCGCCCCACATTGATACCGATAGATTCTGCCAAAACACTATCCTCATAAATCGATTTGAAGGCTTTTCCGATGCGAGATCTGTCAATTCGATACAGAATGAGCAGGCATACCAATGTAATTACCAGCGTCATAAAGTAGTAAGGGATAGCCTCATAGAAATCTATCGATCCTATTATTCCCACTTCGGGAATATTTATCATACCGCGGGGACCTCCGAAAGGGTTGTGGAACTTGATCCAGCTCAGCCTAATGAATTCCCCGACAGCTAAAGATGTAATAAAAAAGCCGAAACCCACGGTCCTAAGCATAGGATACACAATTCCCAGTCCAACCAGGCCCACTGTTGCGCCTGCCAGCGGCGCGGTCATCCAAAAGGGCCAACCAAAATACTTGGCCATGAGAGCGCTCGCATACGCGCCGGCACCCATTAAAATTACATGACAAAGCGTCCAGTCTCCTGTCGTTGCTATCAGCCGGTAGCTGACAGCGAGAATGATATTAATCAGGAATATGATCAAAATTTCAACATAGTATTCTCTGACAAAAAACGGCAGGACACTCATGACGGCAATCAATGCCACTACACCGATTATTGATAATACTTTATGCTTTAACACGACCCATTAACCCCGTTGGTTTAACGATTAAGATGAAAGCCATAAACGCAACGCCGACCATAACAGCCGAAGTTGCATCGAATATGGTAGTGACAAAGGTGTGTATAAAGCCTAAAATAAAAGCGGCTAAAACAGCGCCTTCGATGCTCGCCATCCCCCCTACAATGACTATGATGAAAGCTGTAATAAGAAGATCTCGTCCCATATAGGGGGTAACAGCATGTATGGGTGCCATGAGGGCTCCGGCCACCCCGGCATATGCTCCGGCGATGCCCATGGCAAGGGCCGTCATTTTGTTAATGCTGATCCCCTGCAGCGCAGCAGCATCCGGATCTTGAGCACAGGCGCGCAACCCCTTGCCTAGCCTGACCCGATGCAGGAAGAACCATAGCAATCCGAGGAGAATGACGGCAGCCGGCACTATCAGGATCCTTTGCAGCCCTATCTGAGCACCGGCAATGGTTGCCGATCCCATGTAAGGCGTAGGTATCATTTTCATAAAACCCAACCCCCAAATTCGTCCTGCGAGAACCTGTAGAATCCATGTTAACCCTGCCGTTGCCATAAAACCGGCCAGTACGTTTCCCCTTGTGGGCCGGAAAATTAATCGCTCGGTCAATAAACCAAGGGCAGCAATAGTTGGAATCGCCATCAGTACTGCGAGAGGAAAAGGCATCCCACCCAAAGCGTAGAATACGTATACCACATAGGCCCCTAACATGAAGAATTCGCCGTGGGCGTGATTCGCCATTTGCATGACCCCGAAAGCCAAGGCCAATCCCACTGCAACTGTGGCGTAAATAGATCCTGAGATCACGGAATTAGCTATCGTTTGTACAAAAGTTGTCAGTTCCATAATTTTCTCTACCCTTTAAGATAGTTTCTACTAGCCTGAGGCCTATTACACATGGGATGGCAAAGATGCCGCCCCATGTGTTTTGGTCTGTTATTTTCGCTGGTCAAAGTACTGCCCTTTTTCTTTAACCACTTTGATTATCATATCCTTTCTTGATTCGAACCACTGTTCGAATTTAAGATGGGCTTGAATACGCTTGCATTTGCAGTCCGCCTTTACCTCGGCGATAGGAATAGGAGGTGATACCATGTTATCTATGCCCCACATATCCTTTCCGTACATTACGCCCGGTCCCAAAATAGTGGGAATTGACGGTGCAGCCCTGAGCGCTTTTAAGATCTCATCCGGATCAAAGGAACCGGCCAGCTGTGCCCCATGGGCCCATACCTTGAGCATGATCACGTGGTCCCAGTCTATCCCGGTGATTTTACGGTGCACATCCCCGGGAGCGCCCGGGCCGTATTTAGTATTCCACTCTTTGATAAACTCATGCTGCCAGGAGGGTTCCCCCCACCAGGGGTCATCAAACAGGGGAAAGCTGTTTGCGCATTTTCTATCCGCCATATACTCGATAGGCACCTTCTGCATAACGGACTCAGTGTCGATATAGTTGGCCGATATGATCCCCTTGAAGCCTTGTAGGTATAGCTGCTCTATGATCAGAGTAACGTACGTGGGGTAGGTAAGATTAAGGCTTACCACATCGGGTTTGGTAGCCAAGATGGCGGTCACCACCGGCGCAAAATCTTCGGTTTCCCCGGAAAAATGTTTGTCATAAACGATGTCCCAACCCTCGGCCATTGCTGCTCCCACCTCCCATGCCTGGCAGGTGAGACCGATGGTATCATCTTGAGAAGTTACGGCCCACCTCTTTAGTTCAGGATTATTAATTTTGTGATACAGAGGCCTTAGCATATCTATTCGAGGTGTAACGTCCCCTCCGCCTATCAGATAGGGCCTGTCCGGCATGATATCCGTTGATATCAGCGTAGCATAGAAGACTTTTTTCTTAGTGAGAAACGGGTGTGTAGCGTCAGCAGGATTACCACCAATGGCGCTTATGAATTTTACGTCATGCTCCAAGACAAGTTGCTTGGCACCCTGTAGGCCTTGCTGCCGATCGCCTCATCATCAAATTTATACATCTTAAGCTTGTATCGCTTATCGCCCACCAGGAGCCCTCCCTCGGCGTTGACCCTGTCGATAAATATCTGATTCCCGGTAAGACCCGGCAGTCCCCAACCGGCGTCGGGTCCGGATAAAGCTCCAAGAAAACCAATATTAATAGTTTTTTCTGCCGAATGAACGGTTTTGCCGCTCATTATGGAGAAAGTAACTATTAATGCCAAAGACAGTTGGATACGTACAAAAAGGCTAAATAATTTTCTTTTTTCCATTGCAAACTCCTCTCTTATTTGAAATTAAAAGATAACAATTCAAAAGCAAGATTTATGCCATGCTATTGGCTTTAGTAACGGAAATGAGTAGTCCTTTTTCAGCCATGCCTAATTTAGCTAAAGTCTGATTTGCCCAATTTTCGGCAAATGAATTCAGATCATATAAATCATTAAAAAATTATATTAATTCAACTATATAAGCGCAGTTGGCCTTTTAAAGGGTATTGTCATAGCAAGTGGCATAAATTTTGCTACTTTTTATGTTGACACACAAAGTGCGGA
>JABGPV010000324.1 GCA_018644785.1 Deltaproteobacteria bacterium
TGCATGGTCCCAAAAATGAGGCTCAATCCAATGGCGGCCACCCCATACATGCTGCCGAATAAAACGCCGTTCACCAGGATCTGTAAAAAGGCGGCCATGGGAGAAAATTCACTCATGAATTCATCCTTTCATCCCCAGGTATGCCTGCTTAAAATCGGGGTTTCTCAGGAGTTCACTGCCTTTGCCGCTCAATTCCATCCGGCCCGTTTTGAGTACGTAGGCATGGTTTGCAATTTCCAGCGTCTGGTGAACGTTCTGTTCCACCAGAAGGATGGTGACACCTTCCCTATTCAAGGCCTGGATGATCTCAAACATCAGTTTGACGATCACCGGCGCTAGGCCGAGAGAGGGCTCATCCAGCATGAGCAAAACCGGTTTTGCCATGACGGCGCGGGCAATGGCCAACATCTGTTGTTCGCCCCCGCTAAGAGAACCCGCTCGCTGATGGATGCGCTTTTTAAGAACGGGAAACATATCAAACGCGCGGGCCAGGGATTCTTCGAAAAAAGGCCGGGTCCGCCTGGGGAACCCACCCAGTTCCAGGTTTTCCAACACCGTCATTCGGGAAAAGAGCCCACGCCCTTCCGGTACATGGCTGATGCCGAGCTCCGCCACCTCTTCAGGCCTTACATGGTTAATCGGTTTCCCCTGAAACAACACCTCTCCCCTGCTTGGCCGGATTATACAGGAAATGGCGTCCAGAAGCGTACTCTTGCCGGCGCCGTTAGCCCCTACCAGAGCAACGATCTGTTCCTGGTCCACGCAAAAAGAGACATCCCAAACGGCTTGGGCGTCTCCATAAAAAATATCCACACTTGACACTTCAAGCAGGTGTTTCACCAAGATAAGCCTCTATGACGATCTTGTTTTTAGCAATCTCCTCGGGATTTCCTTCAGCAATTTTCCGACCGTATTCCAATACCACGATCCGATCGCAAAGATGAAAGATGGCATCCACCTTGTGTTCAACCCACAAAATGGCCACGTCCCGCTCCTCCCTCGCCTTGTTGATGACCCCCAGCATGGTTATGATTTCCGATGGATTCAGGCCTGCCATGGGTTCATCCAGAAGGGTCACCTGGGGATGTGAAGCCAACGCCCTGGCCACTTCAAGCAACCGCCGGTCGGACAGGGTCATGTGAGCGGTGGTCATATCTTTCTTATGGATAAGGTCGACTAGTTCCAGGGCTTCCAGCGAATTGTTCAGAGCCGCTTTTCCTCGCAGCTTGCTGCCATATACGGAACCTACCAGCACATTCTCAAGGGCCGTCATGCTTAGAAAGGACCTGACCAGTTGAAAGGTGCGCGAGATCCCCATTCGGCAAATGGCGTGGGGGCTCCTGCCGGTGATGCGCTTGCCTTTAAGATAAACATCGCCGGCATCCGGCTTTACGATGGACGTGATAACATTAAACAGGGTGGATTTCCCCGCGCCATTGGGACCGAGAATCCCTACGATTTTCCGGCTTTCCAAGTCCAAGCTTACGTTGTCCAGTGCCAGCAGACCACCAAAATTCTTCCGGATTCTATCGAGACTAAAGACGACTTTGGTTTTATCCAAATTAAATGCCCCAAGTTTTCAGAAAAACAACTTGTTTGGATTGATAGCAAGCACCATGCCGAAAACAATGCAGGGGCTAACTAAATGAAACCATAGCTTTTTTAAGGACGATACACGAAAATGGGGAAAAGGAGGTGTTACCTTTGGTAACATCTCAGGGTGAAAACCGTGGGAATGGAAAAAATAAAGGCTATATCTTTCTAAGGGTTATGGGGGAATCGTTACGAAAGGAAACAGCATTTAACCGCCTGTATGGAAAGGAAACGGCCCTCCGTAATTCAGTCAGGGACAGATGCCATATCGACCGATTTTTTCATAAAGGGCCTTACGGGATATCCCCAGACAATTAGCGGTCAAGCTCTTATTCCCACTACATGTTTCAAGGGTTTTCTCAATCAATTCCTTCTCCATCTCCTTGATTTTAATCCCCTTTTCTGGGATATCTCCAATGACGCACCGTCCCTCTGATGGAGCGGGAAATCCCGCTCCCATCCTGATTTTTTCGGGGAGATCTTTAAGGGAAATCTTTTTTTCCTTTGAGAGGATAACGGCACGGGCTAGACAATTTTCCAGTTCCCGAACATTGCCTGGCCAGGAATGACCCATCAATGCTTCCAAGGCGAGGGATTGGATGCCGTTTACCGACTTTTCATACTGCCTGGCATAACGTCTGGTAAAATGATCCGCCAATAGGGGGATGTCGTCTCTCCGTTCCCGTAGTGGCGGCATGATTATGGAAATCACCTCGAGACGATAAAAGAGATCGTTCAGAAAATGGCCGGTGGAGATCGCTTCCTGGAGATTCCGGTTGCTTGCGGAAATCACCCGAACATCCACTTTTCGGGTCTCTACACTCCCTACGGGCTCAAAGGCGCCATCCTGCAGAAAGCGGAGAAACTTTGACTGGAGTTTCAAGGACATATGGGCTATCTCATCCAGAAACAGGGTACCGCCGTCAGAAAATTCAAGTCGTCCTTTTTTATTGGCCACCGCACCGGTAAAGGCACCTTTAACGTACCCGAAAAGTTCGGCTTCGAGGAGTGTTTCCGTAAGCGCCGCCGAATTGATGCATACCATATTTCGGTCCTGCCGCTTGCTCAGGGTGTGAATCGCTTTTGCCAGAAGCTCTTTTCCCGTGCCGGTTTCCCCCTGAATCAGTATGGGGGCATCGGTTGGCGCCACCGTACGCAATGTTTCAAAAACACTCCGCATGACCTTGCTAACACCGATAATGTTTTGAAACGACTCCCCCTCTTTGACCTTTCGACGCAGATTCGCCAGTTCACAGGTCATCTGTTTCTCCTTGATGGCCCGTTCCAAAACGACGCTCAACTCCTCATAGTTCAGGGGTTTGATCAGATAATTGGTCACGCCGTCTTTCATGGCTTGGACTGCCGACTCGATGGTTCCATGGGCCGTCATGATCACAAAGGGAACATTTCTTTCAACGCCCCTTGCCTGGCGGTACAACCACAGGCCATCCTTGATCGGCATCTTGAGATCCGCCAGAATCGCATCGATATCTCTCATTTCTTTAAAAATGCCGAGGGCTTCTTCAGCGCTTCCGGCCTTATGGATTTCGTAACCTTCATCCTCAAGGATAGCGCCGATTACTTTGACGGTATTCGCATTGTCATCTACGATCAGAATTTTCTTTTTCATGTTCGTTTCCCTTGTGCGCGGTCAACTCCAATTTCAGGGTCGTCCCCCTCCCTTCACGGCTTTCTAACCTCAAGGTCCCCCCATGATTCTCAATAATTTTCAGACTGATGGGAAGTCCAAGCCCGGCACCGTTTTCCTTGGTGCTGAAAAAAGGATCGAAAATCCCGTTCAAATCGTCCTCCGGGATTCCGACCCCGTTGTCCCTCATGGTCATGATGACCCTTGATTGAGAATGTTCCGATTCTTTTTCACTCAAAGCCTTCGTGGTAATCTCAAGGGTTCCCCCTTCCGGCATGGCATGCATCGCGTTGATCAGAAGGTTGGCAATCACCTGCCCTATCTGGTGCGGATCCATGTGACACACGGGCAAGTGGGGATCAAGGTCTTTGAGCACAATGATTTTCTTCTCCCGTAATTTTTCCTCAAACAAGATGGTGGTTTTCTGGATCAACTTGTTGAGGCTCTCGGGCATCAGATTGAGGGACGGTTGCCGAGCGTAGGAGAGAAATTCCGTTACGAACCGACTCAACCGCTCCACCTCTTCCAGAATTAGCCCGGTATATTCGGAGATCAAATCGTCTCCGGGCCGTCGTCGCTGCAAGTAGACGATGGCCCCTTTCATTGCATTTAAAGGATTTCGAATCTCATGGGCCACGCCGGCAGAAAGCTTTCCCATGGCAATGAGTTTTTCAGATTTCACCAATTCATCCCGCATTCTTTTCAGATTTTCCACCATGCGGTTAAAAGAACGGGTCAGCATACCCATTTCATCCGACGATTTCACCGGAATCTCCTGCTCCAGATCACCATCGGCAATCCGTTCCGTGGCAGCTGCCAATCTCTTTATGGGTTTCAACAGGTGGTAGGATAGTATCACCACAACAAATCCCGCGAAAAGCAAGGTAACGATAACCACTTCAAGCACCCGTTTCCTGAGCGCTTTGGCTTCTTTCTTAAATTCTTCAATGGGTATGCTCACGGCAAGGGACCAGCCCATAGCTGGAATCGGTGCATACGCCGCTACCTTTTCACCCAAATAGTTATACCGCTTCCAACCTGTTTCTCCGCATATCATGTCCACCACAAATTCCCGAAGACGAGGATCCGAATACTTGGAAAGATTATACTCGTAGGGACGAAAACGGGGATGCGCCACGGTACGTCCGAGATGATCCACCATAAAGGCATATCCCTCGACTCCGATGACAACCGACCTGACCAATTCAAGCACTTTTCCATAATCAAAATCGAGCACCACATAGCCCTTGCAATCTCCCTCCAGGCAGTGAATTTCCTTGGAAAAATAGACTACGTAGCCGTCTTGTAAAGGGTCGCGCAATACCTGTGAAACAAAGGCACCCTGCTTTCTATGGTGTGCAGTGACACCAGGATGAAAAGCCTCTTCAACCGGGAATTGCCTTAACTCATTCCTGAATACCCGCGCCAGTTCCATGCCGTCCCTGTTCACAATTCGAATTCTGTTGTAATAGATCGATCTTGCAAGAAATTCCTTAAGGATTTTTTCATTGATATCTTTTCCGGATTTTGCACTCTCAATTAAATTTATCCCCGGTTGTCGCCCCTCTTTTTCATCAACAAGGAGCTGCACCATCAATTTTAAATCCATAAAACAGGATTGAAAAATGTTGTTGATTTGCTCAGCAACGGCTTCTGCCTGCAACAATTGCTGTTCACGGGAAAGAAGGGTAACGCTTTCTATGGAAGTATCATATGAAAGGTAACCGACAATGGCTGTTGGAAGGCAAACAAGGGGCAAGATAAAAAAGAGAAGCTTGAAGGTGATTGAAAAATGAATTTTCATGTTTTTTTGGGATTTGCAAACGATACAGTCTCGTACTCGATCATGTTTGATTATTGCTACTGTACTCTTTTTGTCAATAGGATGGAAAGTTAACTTGTTTGCGTACCAGCATTCCAAAAGAAAGTTAAGGCACTCGAGATGTATAGATCCGGATCCGGAACCCGATTACACAACGATGCCTCCTCTGATTCAATATCCCATTCTTTACTTGTTTCGCAGCCGCCAGATAGGATACTATCCAAAAATATTCTGAACATCCTCATACAAAGGAGGCAACAATGACAAACCGCAAAGAAATACCATTTTCTGGAACCGTCACCGCCAG
>JABGPV010000325.1 GCA_018644785.1 Deltaproteobacteria bacterium
TATTCAAGATTAATTTTCGAGGTCTGAAGTAATAAAACTATGAAGAGAATATAACAGGAGTTTAGAATTCCGTAGAATTCCGGAGAATTCCGGGGACACAAGAATTCCGGGGACATAATACTGACACCGGGTGCCACGACATTTTTTTCAACAGTATTTCAGTGGGATCTATGAGATCAGGTGGAAGAGGGTATTGAATATGGGCGTATCTGAAGCGCTGAAATTGCCCATGGATCGGGTTGATCTCTGGTGGGAAGATATTGACAGTCAATTTAAAAAGATCCCTGAGTTTTGGGATGCTTTGCCGGAAGATGAGCGAAAACGGGCCGAGAGATTTCGGTTTGACCGCCACCGGGAGCGATTCATCGTTTGCCGGGGCAGACTCCGGGAAATTCTGAGCGGTTATTCAAAAGGGCTTCCGAAAACGATTCGCTTCCGTAAAGGTCCTGGCGGAAAACCGGCCGTTAATGAGGATAATCCCGAAATTCGTTTCAATCTTTCCCACAGCGGCGGGCATGCGCTCTATGCCGTTGCATACGGCAGGGAAGTGGGGGTTGATGTTGAAGTAGTTCGGCCGAAACCGAAAGCCGCCGCACTGGTGGGACGTTTTTTTTCAACCAACGAAAAAGCGGCTTTTCAGAAGCTTCAACCCCACGAAGAAAAGGCGGCTTTTTTTGCCGGTTGGACGCGCAAAGAGGCTTATGTGAAAGCCGTGGGCAAGGGTTTGCGGTTTCCCCTGGACCAGTTCGATGTTTCCCTGAAGCCCGGGGATCAAAATGCCCTGCTTCGCGTGGAAGGCGCACCGGAAGAAACGAAACGCTGGTCACTGCGGGATATCGACTTGGGTCCGGGTTTCAGGGCGGCTTTGGCGGTGGAGATGAAGGATCCATCTTCCGATAAAGATATTTCAACCCGATTCAGGCGTTATTCCCCTTGAAAACCATGGGGATGATATAGCGTTTTTCACTTGGGAAAACGTGCATGGTTAGAAATTTTTATTTCGGCAATGCCGTCAATACATCTCGGATCAGGCTGTTGGTCTGCCAGGCTGCTTTGCTGGATGTGGCACCGAACCTGACCAACACCAGCTTTCGGGACGGGATGACGACCATCCGTTGTCCCTGAAAGCCTTTTGCCGCAAAAGTATCGCGCGGTGCGTCCGGCCAGGGACGGTCTTCAGGGCTTCCCGCCGCACCCGCATTCAGCCAGAAATGGGCGCCGTACTCCCCTTTCGGCGCTTTAGCTGTGGGCATGGTGGTGTAAGCAACCCACCCCTCAGGTAGAATCCGCTCACCATTCCATACGCCATCCTGCATATAAAGAAGTCCAAAACGAGCCCAGTCCCTGGGGGTAGCGAAGGCGTATGAGGAACCTACAAAAGTGCCGGAAGCATCCGCTTCCAGAACAGTGCTGGTCATGCCGATTCTGGCAAACAGTTCTTTGTATATGAAGTCGTAATAGTTGCGGTCTTCCTGTGCTTCAATGGTCGCTCGAATGGTGCGGGCAATGATATTGGTTGTGCCGCTGGAGTAGGACCAGCGGGAGTCGGGTTTCGCATCGAGCGGTTTTTGCGCCGCAAAGGCGGCAAAATCATCGCTTCCATAAAGCATGTCCGCTGCGTCATGCATGGGTGCATAAACCTCTTCAAACTCAAGGCCGCTGCTCATCCTCAGCAACTGGTCCAGGGTAATGCTCTGTCTAGGGTCCCCCGTTTTATGCCATTCGGGAACCGGCGCCGGCTGATGGATGTTCAGCATCCTCTTTTTAACCATAATGCCCATGAGGGCGTTTGTGATGCTTTTGTTCATGGACCAACCCAGCAGTGGCATCCGGGCGTCAAATCCCGGAGCATATTGCTCCGCAACCAGTTTGCCGTCATAGACCACCACCACGGCACGGGTTTTTCTGGTATGTTCCGGCCCGGGTTCGTCAAATGCTGAATCCAGCGCTTTTTGAAGCTTTTCGGGATCAATACCCAGCGATGCCGGATCTACCGACCCCTGTTTTCCCTGGGGCCATGGCAGCGTATCCTTTCCAGTCGCCACCTCAGGCGATACGGTCCTTTTGAAAAACGTTTGTGCTCTTAAAGATGCTTCACTGCCATCCCCCACGAGAGTACACCCGCACCCTTCGCGGTAAACCGCCTTTGATGTAAACATTCCGAAAGCGGTTGCTGTGGCTGATTTTTCGTTTCGGTCAATTTTCCATTTGACCACTTTGGCCAAAGGGTTGACCGGAGCAACATCTTCTTTGAAAACCCTTTTCGGGTCCCTTTTGGAGATGAAAGTGCTGGAGCAGAGATATTTGGCCACAAACCCCGTTCCAATGGGCAAAGCCTTGTTGGCATACCAGATGGTACCGCCGACTGCCAACAGAAAAACAGCAAGGAGCAAAACCAGAAAGATTTTCAACCAGCGTTTCATTTATTCAACGTCCTTTCATTGGCATAATTAAAAATAGTGACGGATCACATTATGCCAGCTTATTGAAATAGCCCATATTTCACAATGGCGTAAACGGCTTTGAAACCATCCTTCCAGCCGATTTTCTTTCCTTCTTCGTAACTCCTGCCGTAATAGGAGATGCCGACCTCGTAGATGCGACATTTTTTTCTGGCGATTTTAGCGGTCAATTCGGGTTCGATGCCGAAGCGGTTCTGTTCGAGGGTAATATCCTTAATGATGTCGGTCCTGAAACCTTGTAACAGGTTTCCATATCCGTCAGGTTCAGGTTCGTGAACATGTTGGAAAAAAGTGTGAGCATGCGGTTGCCCACGTAATGCCAGAACAGGTGAACCCTGTGGGGACCGTCGCCCATGAACCGGGAACCATAAACCACGTCCGCCCGCCCCTCCAGAATGGGTCCCAGCAGTTTCGGGTACTCCATGGGGTCATATTCGAGATCAGCATCCTGAATCAGCACGATGTCACCGGTGACATGGTTAAGGCCGGATCTTATGGCCGCGCCCTTGCCCATATTCCCGTCATGGTAAACGGTTTTGGCCACTTCTTTTTCCAGCTTTTCCCGGATCAGTTCCGTTGTGCCGTCACTGGAAGCGTCATCCACCAGGATAATTTCCTTATCTTCCACGGGGGATGCCATTACACGTTCAAGCAGTGCGGGAAGATGCTCTTTTTCATTATAGCAGGGGATAATAATGGATAGCTTCATGAGAGGTTGTCTCCAAATAAGGCCTTCATTCGAAACGTCAGGTGATCAAGGTAGTGATTATTTTTGCGCATTTAAGGCGTAAAGGCAAGCTGAACGTGGTGATCCATTTTTTGGCCTTGACGGGTGCGCTTTGAAATTCAATAATGCTGTCTGAATTTTGAGAAAATAATGCCGACTTTTTTAAAGTCTTATGGAGGTTTGTTTATGACCCATCAAGAAACAATGGACCCTGAGATTTTGAACATGGTTCTGGATACCATTGATAAGTTAGAAAAAGAAAAGCTTCCCATTGATACAAAGCTCGAAATGGATCGCCTGGGGACGTTTCCAACCGAGTTGATCGAATTTATGCTGGGTCCGGATATTGCGCTCCACCTTATTTTTATTCCGGAGGCTTATGGGGGCCTGGGGGCCGGCGCCACGGAAATCGCCATCGTAAGCGAGCGGATGGCCAAGATGGATCTGGCGGTGGCCACGTCTTTTCTGGCCATCTGCCTCGGGATGGACCCCATTCGGGTGGGTTCCACCCCGGAACAGAAGGAAAAGTATATCGGAAAGATTGCCGATGAAGGCCTGGTGGTTGCCTATGGTGTTACAGAGCCTGAGGCGGGCAGCAATGTTCAGTCGCTCAAGACCAAGGCGGTACGTGTTCTGGATGACAACGGTCAGGTGAAAGGATACCGGATCAACGGCCAGAAACAATTCATCACCAACGGCGGTGTGGCACAGCTTTATACTATCTTGGCCGATGCGCCGGACGGCCCCTCTTTCTTCATCGTTCCGGGTGGTGCTGAAGGCCTGGTCCCCGGCAAACATGAAGACAAACACGGGATTCGTGCTTCGGACACCTGCCCCTTGAGCCTGGAAGACCTCTATGTTCCCGCGGAGGACCTTGTGGGGGGCGTTGAAGGACAAGGTTTGAAGCAGGCCAATAAAGTGTTCGGGTACACCCGGCTCATGGTGGCCACATTCGGTCTGGGTGGCGGTGTGGCGGCCCTTGAAAGGACGATCAAATACGCCAAAGAGCGGGTTCAGTTCGGTACTCCCCTGATTGAAAAGCAGGGATATACGCACCAGCTTCTGGTGCCGCACGCCGTACAGCTGGAGGCGGCCAGGGCCCATATCGAAGAGGTGGCCAGGCGTTTGGATACGGATGAAGAAGATCTGCAGGTGGAAGGCTCCATCGCCAAATACTTTGCCACCGAGGCGGGGGATGCCATGGCCAACGATGCCATTCAGGCATTCGGCGGGTATGGCTATATTCGGGAATACGAAGTGGAGAAGATCAAGCGGGATGTGAAGATCCTGACCATTTATGAGGGAACCAGCGAAATTCAGCGGAATATCATCGCCATGTTCCGGCTCAGATCGACGGTTCGGTCCAAGGGCGGTTTCTACAATGAAATGGCGGACGGGCTGGCCCGATTGCCTGTGGAAACCGGCGGCCCCATGCTGGTGGGTGCCGTGCGGCTGATGAATGAAGTGATTCAAAGCGCTCGCAAAGGGAAACTCACCAAGAATCAGTACGTCATGTTTCAGCTGGCGGATATGATGACCTGGGCTGAGGTGGCAAATGCCCTGTGCCACAAAGCGGCTGCGGATGAAAGCGGCCCGGCATTTATGAATGCTGCTGCACGGCTTTTTGCACGGGAAGCCATTGGTAAGATTCGCGCCAACGGACTTCTGATCAGCCAGGGGTGCGGAACGATCCTGGAGGATGTGGCATCAAAATTGAATGCGCTCAATACGGAGCAGATTCTGGCCGGCAGTCTGGCAGATATGGATATCGTTTCAAAGGAACTGGCGGCCTAGATTAGTGTCTTCGAAACGGCAATACCGAAAACCCAGAAGGCCTCCCCGCTCCGGCAAGAAAACATTGTCAAGGAGCGGGGACAAGTATAATAGCCCGAAAATTGATCACGGCCTTAAATCAATTTTTGAAAGAATCGGCGTTCCCGACAAGACGCCTTTCGTGCCGGATCCGTTTCAGTTGGAAGCGGTTGAGCTGGTTCAAAACGATGATGTTCTGGTCAGCGCACCCACCGGGTCGGGAAAAACCTGGATTGCCGTTCAGGCCATTGAGGCGTGCTTGGCAAGAGGTCTCAGTGTCTGGTACGCTTCTCCCCTGAAAGCCCTTTCCAATTCAATTTATCAGGAATTTACAGGGCAATTCGGGG
>JABGPV010000326.1 GCA_018644785.1 Deltaproteobacteria bacterium
CTATCTCCGACACCGGGACAGGTATTTCCCCGGATGATATGGAGAAGATCTTTGAACCGTTCTATACCAAGAAAAAGATGGGAAGAAGCGGAACAGGGCTTGGTATGGCGGTGGTATGGGGAACGGTAAAGGATCATAATGGATATATCGATGTCCAAAGCACTGAAGGGAAAGGAACTACTTTTACTTTATATTTTCCGGTGACCCGGGAATCGGTCGAAGAGAGATCCGAAATATTTCTAAAAGATTATATGGGAAAGGGCGAAGCAATTCTGGTAGTAGATGATGTGGAAGAACAAAGGAGAATAGTCTCCGGTATGTTAAAAGAGCTGGGCTATTCGATCGCAATGGTTTCAAGCGGGGAAGAGGCGGTTGAATATCTGAGGACCCATAAAGTTGCTTTATTGGTATTGGATATGATTATGGACCCGGGTATGGATGGACTCGATACGTACAAGAAAATCCTTGAACTGCATCCTGAGCAAAAGGCGCTGATTGCGAGCGGGTTTTCTGAAACAGACCGTATCAAAGAGGTTCAAGGTTTAGGTGCGGGAGCGTATATCAAAAAGCCGTTCTTGTTGGAAAAGATAGGGATTGCAGTTAAGAAAGAATTGGAGAAATAGGCAGCAATTCGCCTTCTTCTCAATGCTGGATTTCCTATATTATCATTGACTTGGACCTGGTGCTTCGGATCCTGGAATCAATAACATCTGGACGGGCATTTTTCCGATCACGGAAAGTGAAGGGTGCTGATTCTAATCTTCAGTTTGAAAGCTGAAATCCTTTTTCAAGACTTTTAAGACAATGCTCCGGTAACCCTCGTAGATTGTAAAGACCGGGGAGAGCGATTTGTTTCCGAGAAGCACGTCCAATCCACCGGACTGTTTGTAGCGGATAAAATTTCGATGGTGGCTTTTTCCGGCGAAGAACTCAATCCAGCCGATGACACGGTCGACCCCCTTCGGAGCCCCTTTCCCCAAAGCATAATCCACGATCATTACGTGTCCTCCCGGTTTCAATATCCTTTGAACTTCATTCAATATGGCATGCGCCTTCTTCCATCCCGTTTCGTGGAGGGCAAAGGCGATCATGGCAAGATCAAAAGTCTCACTCTCGAAACCGGTGGCCGTCGCATCCCTCAACAAACAGTCCGGCGCATTCCCCCCCCTTTTCGCTATCTTTAACATCGATTTCGAGAGATCGATACCGACGCCATGAAATCCGTATTTCTTTAACAGGCGCAGTTGACTACCCGTACCGCAGCAAACATCGATCATTCGCTCCGGTTTTAATTCAGCGACAATTTTTAGTACCCGGCGACGTATATTCCGAAGAAACGGGAATAGCAGGATATCATAAACAGGTGCTATAAAAGCGTATTCGCCCAAAATTCAATACCCTTCATGGGCGGCTGCGACAATGGCTTTCAGGTTTTCAATGGGGGTGGACAAAGGGATGGCACACTCGGGACCGATGATGTCCACACCCGCTTCGATGGCATAGCGGACCTGGTTGTAAACATCCTCCGGCGTTCCCTGGAAAAGTACCTCCGGATTGTTGACGTTCCCCACCAGACACATTCTGTGACCGATCTTTTCAACGGCTGTTTTCGCATCCACCTGCCATTCAAAATGGTATCCGTCAAACCGGCATCCGCAAACATTTCCAGGCGGTCCGTGCAATTTCCACACACATGCAGGATTAGGGGGCCTTCAATGGTCCTGGTCAGTTCCTGGTGAACGGGCAGGAGAAATTCTTCGTAATGGCGTGGACTGACCAGATCTCCGGTGGCATGGTCGGCCAGCACCACAATGTCCGCCCCTGCCTGGAACTGTGCCCGGGCTGACGCAACGGTTGCCGGCATCAGCTGTCGGATCATACGGTGTGCTTTTTCTTTTCCTTTGCCGACCTGGAGCAGAAAATTCTGGGTATCCGCCATATGGAATGAAAGGGTCCAGGGTCCCATCACTTTTCCAATAATGGCCGCTTTTCCGCCCACATGTCGACGGAGAATGGAAAGGGCGTCCAGCACAACGCGTATGGATGGCTTTTCCAGGAAATCTTCCGGGATTTTGATATCTGAGAAATCCTCATGGGGAAAATGCTTGCAATCGGGCATCCGGTCCCTGTCGCCCCAGTCCACCTTGCAGCCGAGGGCGGCCGCTTCCTGATCAACACTGAATTCCGGCATGACCGTATCAAAGCCGAGTATCTCGTGCCCTGCCAGGGCCAGTTCCGCCATGGCCTGCGGCTCCAGGTGGGCTTCGGGAAAGGAAATGCCGCAAAGGTCCATCAGACCGTGACAGACAATGGAAGTGGGATTGCCCACCGGTGGCCTTTCCCCTTTCATCCCCTTATAAAGCGCCGACATGATTAAATTATACGACGTTGATTTCATTTACATACCCCCCTTTTGGTTTAGGATTGAACCGTTTTAAGGCGCATAAATCCTATCCTTTTTTCTTGACGTAGTACACGCAATTTTCTATCTTCGGGCTGCTGTAATGAATTATACATGAAACCGACAAGTTAGCAATGTTCTTAACCCGTTTGCGCCATCTGATGATTTTCCATGACCACCAAACGTTTTCTGATTCTCGTACCCACCATTATCATTGTTTTTCTACTCCAGTCTTACCTGTGGGTTCCCACCTATGAGGAGCAGAGTAAGGGAAACCCCAATCGCCTGCATGAATATGTAACCGCATCCCTGGGAGACGCAACCCTGCTGAACCCGATCCTTTCGGCCAACACCAGCAGCAGCCAGATTGAGTCTCTGGTGTTTGAAGGATTGCTTGATTATGATGAAGAACTCCGGCTCCGGGGTCGATTGGCCACCTCATGGGAGGTTTTCGAGGAAGCCTATTTCCAATTGAACAAACATGCGAAAATATCGGGGAAAGAAGCGCCGAACGCGTCGGCAATGGTCCGTCTCCTGGAATCTGCGAAAATAAACAGCCGGGCTTATCCGCCGAACGTCAGGGAATCCCTGGGCCGAATTCAATCCATCATCCCCCTGCCCCCCGAGGATTCGGTGGTCACCAGAACACTGAAAACTGCGGAAACCGAACCAAAAGCGGATCCCGTAAAGATCCGGGTTAACGCCCCCGCCCGCATCAAACTGGTTCTTTCGGAAGTGGATCAGGATCTTTTTAAACATCTTTCCGTCATCCTCGGCAGTGATTATTTTTCCGCCTTTAACCCCATGGAATATTTGACACCCGAAGCCCCGGTGGACGAAAAGGTTCTGTCCACGTGGGCGAAAGAGATTCTGCCCGCAACGGAACATAACCCCGTGCTGGTTTTTTACCTCCGACCCCATGTGAAATTCCATGGCGGACACGCATTTGACGCAAATGATGTGAAATTTACCTATGAAGCCATCATGAATCCCAAAAATCTTTCCCCACGGGTTTCCGACTACGAGCCCGTAAAATCGGTGGAAGTGCTGGGCCCTTTGAAAATTAAAATCGTTTACAAAAGGTTGTATTCTCCCGCTGTAGGAACCTGGGGCATGGGCATTCTCCCCGAACACCTGCTGAATGCCGAGGCGCTCAAAAAGGAGGCCCTGGAACTCGGTAAAGACCCCGAAACTTTTTCCATTCGCCAAAGCCGCTTCAACCGGCACCCCATCGGTTGCGGCCCGTTCACCTTTCAAGAATGGAAGTCGGACCAGTTTATCAGCCTCAACGCCTTTGAGGATTATTGGGAAGGTCCCCCCAACTACAGACGTTATGTGATGCGCATTATCCCCGATCTCCTGACCCAGGAGATGGAATTTTATGCCGGAACCCTGGATGCTTATAATGTGCAGCCCCACCAGGTCAAACGCCTGAAAGAAGACCCGCGGTTTCAGAGCTTTTCAGGGATTTCCTTTGGTTATTCCTACATCGGCTACAACATGCGGAGACCCCCTTTCGACGATGTGAGGGTGCGAAAGGCCCTGGGCATGGCCATTGATGTGACCAAAATTATCGATTATGTGCTTTATGGGCAGGGTGAGGACATTACCGGTCCTTTTGTGAAGCAGACCGATTACTATGACCACAAAGTTCCGCCGCTCCCATACGATCCGGAAGGGGCGCTGAAACTGCTTCAGGAGGCCGGTTACCAACGAAATGAGGCCGGCTGGCTGGAAAAGGATGGAAAACCGTTTCAATTCACCCTGATCAGCAACAGCGGAAATGACATTCGAAAGGCCATCCTGGCCATCGCCCAGGACGCATGGAAGCAGATCGGCATTAATGTGCGGACGGACCTGCTGGAATGGTCGGTGTTTATACAGGAGCGTGTGGACAAGCGGGACTTTGATGCTCTGGTGCTCGGTTGGGTCATGGGCATCGATCCGGATCTTTATCAGATCTGGCATTCCAGTCAGACCCATCCCTATCAACTGAACTTTGTGGGCTTCAAGAACAAGCGTGCCGATGATTTGATCATCAAGATTCGCAGGGAATATGACCACGAAAAACAGGTGGCCTATTGCCATGAACTTCACAAAATCATCGCCCGGGAACAGCCCTATACGTTTTTGTATGTGGGCAAATGGACGGCTGTTCTGGACAGACGCGTCGTAATCAAAGATGTTGATAAGGACGGGGTCATGCTCTACAAGAAGATCAAGTCCACCAAAACGGGCTCCTATACGTTCCATTTCAACAAATGGATCAAGGTGCCGGATATGCCCCAGTTGTCGACAGAGGGCTGGTAGGTGTAAAGATGAACGTCGAACATCGAACGTTCAACATCGAATGGAAAAAAGACTGTGACTTTAGTATCTTATCACCTGGTTTTCTGTCACAAAAAACAAGAAGCTCATTGACTGAAAAACTTAAAACTTAAAACTTTAAACTTTAAACTGCGGCTTGCCGCTTTAGGCATTTTTTATGTTTTCATTTATCGGACGAAGCATCGTTCAGAAAACCATCACGCTCTTTTTCGTATCCGTGGTGTCATTTCTGATTATTCATCTGGCGCCGGGGGAACCGAGCCAGATCGATCCCATGAACCCGAAGTTTACCCCGGAGATGGTGGAACGGTTTCAGAAGGAATTTCACCTGGATGAGCCTTTGTATGTGCAGTATGTCTATTTTTATCGGGATCTTTTTACGGGGAAAATCGTTTCCTGGAAAGACAATCAGTCGGTACTCAGTAAAATCTGGGAACGGTTTCTAAACAGCCTTCCCCTGTTTATTGTCGGTACGCTTCTGACCTGGACCCTTTCTTTTCCGGTGGGCATCCGGTCGGCCATTCACAGGGGAGGGATTTATGACCGCAGCGCCACATTTTTTTCCTATTTTCTGATTTCAATCCCCGGGTTC
>JABGPV010000327.1 GCA_018644785.1 Deltaproteobacteria bacterium
GGATGGCAACGAAGGCTTTAAAAAACTGATGAACGGATATAACGGCCAGCGCGTGGGCGCCAGCGCTGTGGCCCTGGGCTTGGCCCAGGGGGCGCACGATTTAGCCGTTGAATATATGAAAAAAAGAACCGCCTTCAGCCGCCCGATTTCTGAATTTCAAGGGTTACAGTGGATGATGGCGGACGCGGAAATGGAGTTGAACGCCGCCCGCCTGCTGATCTACAAGGCGGCCTGCAATGCCAGGGACCTGCCCAATAACGTCCGACTGCCTTTTATGGATGAAGCCTCCATGGCAAAGGCCTATACCGGACACGCGGCCTTGGATGTGGTGAGCGAAAGCCTCCAGATGTTCGGTGCCGCCGGGTACTCGCAGTCTCTGCCCCTGGAGCGGATGTTCCGGGATGTCCGCATGTTTCAGATCGGCGGCGGCACCACCCAGGCGCAGAAGAATATGATCGCAAGATCCATATTCAAAAAGAAATTCAATTTCCGAAAATAGTCCGGAATGGTATGGCTTTTCTCCTGGGGATCACCTTTTTAGTACCTGGTTTTCTGTCACAAAAAACAAGAAGTTCATTGACTGAAAAACCTAAAACTTTAAACCTAAAACTTTAAACTGCGGCTTGCCGCTTTAGGATCCCCTTTTATTCATCTTTTACCCTGCATAGGATCTCTAAAAAATGGAAGGCAAATCTCTACTTAAAAAAATGCGAGTCCTCGATTTCACCCGCGTGTTATCAGGCCCCTTCGCTACAATGATGCTGGGGGACCTGGGTGCGGAGGTAACAAAGATCGAGCCCCCCAACGGGGATGAAAGCCGGTCATGGCCCCCCATATTGAAGAACGGGGTGAGTGCCTATTTTTTGGCCCTGAACCGGAACAAACGATCCATTGCCCTGAACCTGAAAGAAGAGCGGGCCAAAAATATCGTTTTAAAGCTGGCCGCAGAGTCAGACGTGGTGGTGGAGAATTTCACACCGGGTGTGGTTGCCAAACTGGGGATCGACTACGAAACCCTTAAAAAAGAAAACCCGAAAATCATCTATTGCGCTATTTCCGGGTTCGGCCAAGATGGGCCGTATCGTAACAAAAAGGCCTACGATCCCATTGTTCAGGGAATGACAGGATTGATGTCCATCACCGGAGAGCGAAACGGCTCACCGGCTAAGATCGGCATCCCCATTACAGATCTTACGGCAGCCTCCCACGCGGTGACCGCTATTTTAGCCGCCTATATATCCCGGCTTGAAACCGGAAAAGGGCAATATATCGATATCTCGCTGTATGACGGCGTCATCAGCTGGCTGACCATTATGGCCATGGATTATTTTGCCACCGGAAAACCGCCGGAGCGCTGGGGGCTGGACCATATTCACCGGGTGCCTGCCAGGGCTTTCATGGCTTCCGACGGACGCTGGGTTCAGGTGGCGGCCACCAGCGATCCCATGTATTCCAAGTTTTGCCAGGTTCTGGGGCTTGAGGAACTCATCGACGATCCGCGGTTTGCCACCAATAATGACCGGATTCGGCATCGCCATGAAATCATGCCCTTTTTTGAAGGGAAAATCAAAGAGAAAACCAGCCAGGAGTGGCTGCGGCTGTTAGAGGAGGCCGGCATTCCCTGCGGGCCGATCCTTGACATGGATGAAGTGTTCGCCGCCCCCCATGTAAAGGCCCGTGACATGATGTTTACCATGCCGCACCCCATTGAAAAAGAAATTCCCCAGCTGGGGTTTCCATACAAGTTCTCAGAATCATCACCGTCGGCAAGGCTTCGGCCGCCCCTGTTGGGGGAACACATGGATATGATTCTCAGCCAACAATTGGGTATGGACAGGGAGGAAATCGGAAAACTCATTGAGGAAAAGGTGGTTACCGCGCCGCCTGAAAAAAAGTAAAAATTGACTTCAGAATTTATTACATGATACAAAATTTCTTTATCATTATCTATTCTTGATCCGGGTGGAACCAGTTTATATGGGAAGGGTTTAATATGGGGAGGGAGGTGGTACTTACAGATATCGATCGTTAGGGACACTAAGATTCAAATCATGCACAAAACAAAAGGAGATAAGAATGAAAAAACTTAGGTTGGCATTGATTTTAGGATTGGCTGTGCTGTTGTTATCGGTATTTGTTTTGCCAGGCCCCGCGGCGGCAGGCGATAAAACAATGTGGAGATGGGGGACGGCTAATCCAAGTGGTTACGGTTATAGAGTATCCGCTTTCATGGCGGATTTCTTGCGAAGGGGTATGCCGGATTACGACGTTACCGTTTACCCGTTCGCTAACACCACCGCTAGCATCAAGAACTTTTTAGTGGGTGACCTCGAAACCACATACCTGGCCGAGCCGGGATTTAGAAAATTGTACGCGTTTATTAAGCCATTTAAGGGCTTTGAACCCAATGTAAAGCAGATGCCGGTGCAGTCCTTCTGGGCCTACACCATGGAAACCCATATACTGACTTTACCGAAGAACAAAGATAAATTTAAGTCCTGGAAGGATTTGGACGGTAAGAAAATCTACATGACGAAGTCGGGGTACATGAACAATATCAACATCCACAGAGCCATGGAAGATATCAATGGCCTGGATGTCACCCACGTGGAAGTTGATGCCACAAAGGTCGCGAGTGCTCTGAAAGCGGGAACCATAGACGCCACGGCAGCTTACACAACGTCTTTGGTCGCGTTGGCCAGCTGGATTAAGGTGCTTGATGTGGCCAGTCCCCTGTTGGGAGTGAACCCGACGCCTGACCAAATCGAGAAGCTAAAAGCGGCGGGTTTTGCGCCCGCGAAGATCAACATTAAGAAGGCGTACACGAGAGATCTGGGCGTAGAGGAACTCTATGGCGTGCCTTTTTACTTCGGTTACCACGCCGGGCTCAATTTTTCGACCGAGGCTGTTTATAAATCGCTCAAAGTATTTGAAGCCAATACGGCTGCACTGCTTAAGCTGGACCCCGGTTTCGGACCACTGGCCGCAGACTTCGCCGGATTCCAGGTTAAGGGGATCAACAGCATACCCGAGGTTCCGGTACATCCCGGATTGGCGAAATTCCTGAAGGAGAAGGGCCAGTGGAACCCGTCCTGGGTCATAGCTGATGAAGGGACGGTGGCCATGGCCATAGAGAAAGTGAAAGCTCAAGTTAAAGCCAAATAAAGCACGCTGAACTTCTTTTTGGGAAACCATAAGGTAGTTAGGGCTTTATGATAGTGGGCTTACCCCTTATGAAATATCAATATGGGGTAAGTTCACTCTTTTTATGTCATACCGTCAGGAAGGGGTTAACAGATGGGAAATGATCCGGTGCCGGGTGGAGAAAATCCTTTGACCGAAATGCGCAAATTCTTCGTCCCCTGCTATCTCATAGCAACGATCGTATATTTATCATTTTCGCTGCATTATTTCACGACCGGATTGGGCGGAACCATGCTCCTTGCCGTAACCCTCGTTCCACTGGCATACGTGTTATGGGTCTTGAATTCCTTTGTAACCGGAGAGCTGCCGTATCCACGTCTGGGCCTTAAACCCAATATTGCCATAGCCTTCCTGTACATCTGTATGTGCATCTTTTGCTCAATATATTTGAGAGTGAACTTTGACGAACTCATTTACGACAGAGCGGGTTTCTATAACACCCCTGACAAGATCGTAGCAGTGATGACACTGGGTCTAATTCTCGAATATACCAGACGGGAACATGGTTTACTCTTCTATCTCATCTTGTTTCTCATGTTTTATTCCGTTTACGGGTTTATTTTCCCGGGCATGCTCGGTCATCCCGGCGTCTCATGGACAAGGGTCATCACCTCTTCTTCCGTTGAGATCACATTGGGTCTGTTTGGAACTTATTCGCAAACCGGCGTCGGTATTATCGCGGCTTTTTTTATATTTTTGGGTGTTGCCCAAGGGTTTGGTGTTCAGGAATCTATTGTCAAAACGTTTACCGGGATATTTGCAAAACGTAGAAACCTTATTCCGCAGACGGCGGTGGTGACTTCCATGGCCATTGCCACCTGCAGTGGATCGGGAGCGGCCAATGCGGCCATAACCGGGCAGTACACGATACCGTTGATGAAAAAAGCAGGGTTTCCCCGCGCTTCACGCCGGTGCTGTGGAAGCGTCTTCTTCACTGGGAGGCCTGCTCATGCCGCCGGTCATGGCAATAGCCGGTTTCCTCATGGCTGACTTTCTGGGAGTGACTTATTTCGAGGTTATCGCGCGAGGATGGGCACCGGCGCTCATTTTCTTTGGTATCATATCCCTGTCGGTTTACCTCTTCACAACGCGCTTTATACGGGGAAAGGGAAGCAGCACAGATTTAGGAGCTGAATCCATTATCGAGAAATTCTCCAAAATGGACGTGCTCAATACAGCGGTCTTCTTTGTCTTCATAGGGATTTTGGTCTATTTGATGGGTGTGCTTTGGTATGAAGCATCAAGAGCCGCACTCATGATTGCCATGGGTCTCTTTATCACCTCGTCCATACTCCGCATGGTTTTCCATCCTGGGACGATTTTAGATAAAATAAAAGAGTGGGTTAGGTGTTTGCGCCAGGCCGTAGAGGCATTTGCCGGGGTCACCGCTCCGCTCATTCTGTTGCTCGCCATGCTCGGGGTGATGGTAAATATGTTCGTGGTTAGTGGATGGATGATTAAGCTGATGGCGCTATTGGCGACCATCGGAGAATTTCATGTGGTGGCCCTTGTGGGAGTGGCGTTTGCAATCGGGGTCTTTTTAGGCTTAGGAATACCGCCGTCGGCCTGTTATATCCTCTCAGCCGTGATTCTCATTCCACCTTTGACAGAAATGGGGATCAACCCCTGGGTAGCGCATTTCTTCTTGTTCTTCATAGCGGTAATATCCGAATACTCGCCGCCAACCTCACTGGTAGCTGCGGTTGCTTCCCGTATTTCAGGTGCCTCCTTCATGAAGACAATGATGGTAACGCTGCAAATATCTGTTCCTTTTTTCTTCCTCACATTCGCAATTTTCAATTGGGATATTTTGTTGTTGAAGCCTGGTTTATCACAACTGACTGCCCTGGGTGCGCTACTTGTTGGATGTTGTACAGCAGCTGCCGGTATCCACGGTAGACTTTTTGAACGTAAAATCTATGACCTTTCTTCAAGGTTTTTAATCATCCTGCTGGCGCTGTTCATCTTGTATTATCCTAGAGGTATCCTTTCGGCATTGGCATTGATCCCAGCCGTGGTCATGATCATATTCGTGGTTCTGAGGCCCGAAAAAGCAGCGGTAGCTGCTTAGGATTGCTATAGTTCGAAAGTTCAATCAAATTGCCG
>JABGPV010000328.1 GCA_018644785.1 Deltaproteobacteria bacterium
TATCAGCCAGTTGTTGGACCACAGGGAAACGTAGCAGTGAATACAGGCCACCACAAAGGCCGAGGTGTTGGTCCATATATGAAAAACGAGCAGACGGTCAAAAGGTTCTTGGACCTTTTTCAGGTTGTAACGCAGGCGGATCCGCTTGGCCGGGAAATAGACGTTGGCAGCGAGAAAAAGAACCATGCTCAGGTTCCCGGTCCCCGTAGCCAGGTTGTAATCCGACGCATAGGCGTATATGACAGCCAGCACCGCGAGGCATACGAGCATGGGGGCTCTTTTCCTGAACGGGAGGCGACCGAATAATTTTAGATGGTATGTGCTTTGATTCATGTCTTCACTTTGAAATTTGAAATTTGAAATTTGAAATTTGAAAACCGTTTAGTATCTTATCACCTGGTTTTCTGTCACAAAAAACAAGAAGTTCATTGACTGAAAAATCTGAAACCTGAAACTTTAAACTGCGGCTTGCCGCTTTAGTACGCAATCGGGTTAAATTTACTGGCCTCCGCCGTGGCCTCGAAGTAGGGCCGGGCTTTGAAACCGAAAATCCACGCATAGGCGTTCAGCGGGAAGCGGATGATATTGGTTGTGTAAATGTTCACCGCGTCGTTGAATTTGATTCTTTCATCCGCAAGGTCTTTTTCAACTTCGATCAGCGCCGTCATGAGATTGTTGAAATTGGAGGAAAGCTTGAGATCCGGATATTGCTCCGCCACCGCAAGCATTCGGCCAAGGGCCGAAAGCTTTCCCGTACCCGCCATCATTCCGGACAGTTTTGAGCCATCTGCTGCGCCGCCGCCGCCAATTTCTTTGATAAGCGCTTCAATTTGGGTATTGTCCTCGCCTTTTTCAGCAAGGAGGGACCGCAGGGCCACAACTGCGGTAAAGACGGATCGTTCGTGTGTTGAATAGTCCAGCGCCGCCTTTGAAAGGTTTATGGAGATGTCGTTCCTTCTTTGTTGAAGGGCATCGACCTTTCCTTTTGCAGCGAGTACGTCCTGCTCAGTTGACACCAGAAGGTTGAAATAGTAAATGCTGCCGCCCGCCACGACGGCAAGCATCACCCAAAAAAGGAGTCGGATCCGCTTCTCGCGTAAAAACATGAGCAGGGGCTGCATTTTGGAGGCGTAAAACCGCGGTCCGACGGAGAGGTCGCGGTACGGTTCCAGGTCGTACTTTTTCCCATAAACCCTCTTAATCAGGGTTGTTACGTGGGTTTTTCCCATGGCAGGCACCCCATCACCTCAATCTTTTGACGCCGTAAACAATTGATATAATCCCCACACAAACGAGCAGGGGCGGCATTAAACCGTAAAAGAAATCAATGACGGCATAATACTCATCAAAAAGCCCATAGAGTCCTAAAATGAGCAATAGGGAGGCCATAATGAAATTGGCTTTCCTGAGACCCCTGTTCCCGAGAATCCCCGCCGCAAGGGCTACCAAACCGGCCAGGATAAGGATCGGTTGCATGGCGCCCTTGATCACTTCCACCACGTATGGGCTGTAGTGGTAGCACAGGAACAGGCCCGCACTGAAAACCACTACCCCCCCAATGACATGATTCTTTCTCATGAGCCCTGATTCTCCTTACCGAAAGTGTTTAAAGTAAACTCATCACACTAATTCTTAAATCGGGGACCGCCTATCTCGGCGCCCCATTGTTTATCCAGGCAATGAACAGGCGCGTGTCGGGGCCCGCAAATCGGTGCATGGGGCCACCCGGCAGTACCAATGTCTTCAATAACCCGTTATCAACATACATTTTTACGTTCTTGTAGGTGGTCATATTCCTAAAAGGGCCGGAATGACACCGCAGACAATCTTTCGCGAGCACATCTTTGATGGTGCCGGTGTAAGTCAGCGGTGCGCCCGGTAAAGTCACAGCGCCAGACGTTCCGGGGGCGGGGCAGGGAGGGACGTTGACGGCGGCCTTTCGGGTGAAGCGAACCGGGGCGGCGGCATGGGGTTTTTCCGGGGCGCCGTCGTTTATCCATTTTACAATGGTCCCCACATCGTTGCCGGCAAAACGCCTCATGGGCCCCTGAACCATGGTCTGCAGCAACCCGCCCTCCGCATAGGCTTTGAGGCTGTCGTAGTCCGTCAGATTTCGGGTGGGCCCGGAATGGCATCTTCCGCAATCCGCCCGTATGATTTGCTTAATCGGAGATTCGTAATAGATACCGGTTCCTCCCGCAAAGGCCCATGTTCCCGATCCGTCCCTTCCCGGAAAGCCCATTCCCGATAAAAAGGGCCCGCCGAACATGACCAGGAAACAGACGCAAGCAATGCCGGGCAGCAATACAGAGCATATTTTCATGACGGACGCCTTTCCCTGCTATTCGTCGTCCTGCTCACGTTGAAGCTCCATGACCCTGGTGAAGCACTTGGCGGCCTCTTTGTGGTCTTCACCACGTTCGTAGAGAAAGCCTAAGTGCTGATGATATTTGATTTCTTCGGAATCGAGGGCGATGGCTTTTTTTATGGCCTCGATGGCCTTGTCCACATCATCCATTCGATCACAGGCGATGGCCAGGAGATAGAAGGGTTTGGGGTTTTCGGGCGCAACGCCCGCGAGCGTTTCCAGATCCTTTACCGCGTTTTCGTAGTCTTTAATTTTCAAGCAGAGTCCGGCCCTTCGATATCTGGCGTTTTTGTGATTCGGGTTCAGTTTAAGCGTTTTGTCGAATAATCGGATCGCCGCCCCAACGTCGTCTCCGGTGGACAGGGCAACGGCAAGGTGATAATGGGCGTCGGGATTGGACGGTTCGAGACGTGCCCATTCTTTCAGGTACTGACGGGCTTTCTCATGAAGGCCCTTGTTGATGTATTGATTGCTGATGTTTCGATAGATCGTGGCCTTATCGGAGGGTTTGAAATCAAATAAACTGTTGTAAAAATCGAGTACCCTGTGGAGCAGCCTTCCACTGAAAAGCAGGAGCGAATGCATGTAAAACGCGGTGGAAGGCTGTGAAATTTCATCAGAATTCATATGATCAGCCTGTTTGTGTTTGCCTTCCCTGATTTTTTTGAGGGTGGCTTTGCCCTTCTTTTTGATTTTGTCCAGATCCGCCTTTTGTTCCGGAGCATTTTTATTTTTCATCTGTCTCCTCCATTTCCCTTGGTGGGATAATTCCGGCCAGAGTGGCGATGATGCCTGAAAGCATGAGCAGAATGGGAATGCTCCCCTTGACGAAATCCGCCACGTAATAATATTCGTCAAAGAGCCCCCATATCCCCAGAGCCACCCCGAACAACCCCATGATGATATATGTCACTGACATTCCTCCTTTAACTGTTTACAAAAACTTGTCCTCGTTAACCGATTTATTGACCGCCCTGTCGATGGCCGTCACCAGGGGAGGCAGTCCCATGTCCTCGGTGTGGTAATAAAACAATCCCATATCTCTCATCCGATTTTCCTTTTGAGGCGTGTTCGCCCCTGTACTGAAGATCAGCGGCATGTCTCGGGACATGGCTTTCAATATCTTCAGCTCTGTGTAACATTCCTCGAAAGTTGCCTGGGCGCCATCCACAAAGACCAGGGCGCGTACCCGGTCCCGGGAGTCAATCAGAGGAACGAAACTGTCGGGTTTTTCAATTCTGATGGAAAAGTATCCCTCATCTCGAAGGTTTTGCTCCAATTCGGTTGTGTGAATGTCCACCTTTACAACAACGAGTATGGTGTCTCGAAATTTCACTTTGAAATATCCTCAGCCTTAACCGATTTGCCGCTTACCGGCCCCGCTACGGACCGAATGCCATAAGCGAAAAGCAATATGTGTGCCACCCCTGTCCTGATGGTAAATGAAGTGAAAAATCGATAAGATAACGGAAACCATGGGGAAAGGGAAAAAGGCAGGAGATGCGGGTGTTTTTACTCATCCGGAATGGGCCTTGCGAGGTAAACGCCCTAGATTAAAATTATTTTTAGCTTGTGGGAAGGTTTTACCGGAAGATGCGACAAATCTACGCATCATCGATGGCAATCCTGTAATTTCACAGCTGAATCATTGCCTTGACATTGGGGGCTTTCTTCCGGAGGTCAAGGGCCTTTACAGTCGGGGACGGGCTTTCCACTCGGTAACAACCCGGGAGAACTTCCCGCTGGTCTTTTTTGCCTGTTCCGCGGCCATCCCTTCCAGAATCGGGCCTACTGCGAAAAGGTCGATGTGTAAACTGATTTCCCTGATCCGGTTGCACCGGCCCTCGTCCAGGGGAATAAGTTGAAGCCTCCCGTGGCCCTTGAGATTGTCTTTTAAAAGCCGCGGTTCGATCCACTTACTGGACCACCGCATTTCATAGCGATGGTTGTATTTGTATTGGGTTTCCTCATATACAACCCTGTCGCTACGGAGGATCCTGTGGGCAAGTCCACGGGGGATATAGGAGAGCGCTGTTCCTGCGACGATACGCATCCTTCTCCTGGTTAAGGTTTCGGTTACGGATCTTTCAATTTCCGTGTATTCCCTTAACTCGTATTCCCTGGCCACAAATGCATCAAACTCAGGCGTGCCAAAGACCTTCCACAGTTCCTGTGCGGACATGGGGATTTCGTTGGCAATACGGATATCCATAGGCGATAAAAATGCGAGAATCAGGTTGTAGTGCCTGTACCCGGGGTCGTGAATTTACAGGCTTTCCTGTTGATCGGCCCGAGGGGCGGAAACGAAATCTTCGCATTCTTCCACGGCGGAATCGTTTTTCCGCTCCTTCGTGTGCTTGCTGACCAGTTTTTTAATGGCCCGCTTTGCCAAAGGAAGCAGTATGGTCGATACAGCCATCATCGCGTATTTCTTGTAATTGGACATGTCATTCCTCCTCATTCATTAGTTGTTTAAATGGGAAAACCGATTCTGATTTTCTGAAATAGTCCTGCAATAAAGTTTCGAGATCATCTTCAACCGTTTTCCGCACATCTACGCCGAAACGATAGAACATCAAACCGGGACCTTTATCGTGTAGGTCCTCTTTGCAACAAACAGAGTCAGCCCCATTGTCAATGATGTATTCCGCCAGCGTGATGCCCCTGTGTTTTGCATCTTTTTGAATGGGGTTGGATTTTGATATCAAGTCCGAATATGTTTTTGATTCTCTATCATATTGCAGCTTTAATAGATGCGTTGTTTGGCCAAAGTGGGTGGATATCCTCTTTCCACTTTCATCTACAGGAACAAAAACAGAAATAACGCGGGGAAATTCATGGGTGTAATGAACAAATACGGTATCAATGGTACTGTCATGTTCCTTTAGTTTTACTTCAATTTGGGAAGTAATCTCATCTGCTTGTTGCAGATTGTATGC
>JABGPV010000329.1 GCA_018644785.1 Deltaproteobacteria bacterium
CCTCGGCAATCATCTGTAAATCTGAATCGGTGTAGTAGTGGGCGACCAATACGGCATCTTGCTCTTTTATAAGCCGTTTAATCCGATCAATGACTTCTTCACGCTCTTCTGCCGAATATTGCGGTGAAAGTGCAGTTACCTCCGCTGTGATCGGGATGTTTTCTAAAATAACACTATTCATGCCAAACCTCCTTGTTTGCTGAAATCTCCCATTGCTTTCACTTCCCGGTGGTCGAGGCTAGTGGCTTGTGAAATTAAACCTTGTTTACCCTGTCCATCGGACAACAAACGCCCGCGAAGTCAAGGCAACAGATAGACCATAAATAGTATGCACAAGCAAACTGGGATAAATGGTCTCAAAGCCTAATTGCCAAGGCGTAGGGTCGCCAAAGAACCAAAGCAGTGCAAAGGAGTTCATGATCACGTAAAAGACGATACCATCATACGCAAACCCATTTTTTTAAAAAACAACCCAAATGGCATCATTACAAAAGCGTTTGATATCCCCTTCAATCAGTTCCATTATGTACCGCCTCTCTTGGTTTGAAAAAACAAATTGACTTATGAGTCCGGCATTATGTAGCATGAAAACCAAATAGTCAAAATATCAATAATAATAATGAGTTGTGATAAAAACTATCGCTTTTTTGTGCGCTGCGCATTTTTCCACGATCGTATTGAAGAAAGTGGTTTCGGCGTGTTAATTTTTGCCGTGAAAAAGGGGATAGGATGGCCGACGGTATCAATGATTGATTCGTCAGTCTTCACATATTTTGTGCGGCATTGATCCGAAAGATGATGCACGTAAGTCTCACATTAGGGCACTGGCAGATACAAAAGAAAGCCTGACCACGTTGTTTTATTTCTCAAGTCCCAAACCGTCCACCGTAAAGAGATTTCTAAGAGCCGATTTTTCTTGACATAAGGCATCTTCTGTCATTCCATCCGTGCAGGGTGTACACCAACCATTCAATCCCCTGAGCCAGAGTTCTTGAAATGTTATCGTTTTGTCTCATGGGAGCTGTTTTCACTTTGGTCGCGAAATTCAATGGAAGATCTATCTATGGTTGCGGAAAACTGTAATGCAAGCACAGAATCCACGGGCATCAGGCCTTGGCTCATATGGGGTTCAGCATCCCTGTTTTTCCTGTATGAATATCTTCAACGGGTAGCACCAAGTGTTATGGTAGATGATTTGATGCGTGCCTTTGCCATTGAAGGGGCTGAGGTTGGCGAACTTGGCGCATTTTATTACTACGCCTACGCCATCCTGCAAATTCCCGTTGGGGTTCTCGCCGATCGCTACGGCCCTCGACGTCCGTTGGTACTGGCAGCCCTGCTGTGTGTGGTAGGGAGCGTCCTTTTTGCCATGGCCCACGGTTTTACCTCTGCGGCGTTGGGGCGACTCCTCATCGGAACGGGATCGGGCTTTGCCTTTGTTTGCTGCCTGAGATTGGCCGCAAACTGGTTTCCTGAAAGGCATTTCGGTCTTCTGGTGGGCCTCACCAACATGCTGGGGATGGTGGGGGCCGTCAGTGGAGAAGCCCCCCTGGCTGCCGTCGTCGGTCAATTCCATTGGCGCGAGACGTTTTTCTTACTGGCAACCCTGGCCCTTGTGCTGGCCGTTCTCATCTTTGTGGTGGTACGTGATCACCCAAAAGCGCCGGTCATGGAAGATGAGTTTCAGGAAGGGAGCTGGACAAGGCTCTTTGCAGATCTCAGGGTGGTGATGGGCAACGGGCAGACTTGGCTAAATGGCGTTTATGCGGGTTGTATCAATGCGCCCCTGGCTGCATTCGGGGCCCTTTGGGGGGTATCTTTCATGGGACAGATCTACGGCCTGAGCAAGGAGGCAGCAGCCGCATCCATCTCCCTCCTTTTCGTGGGGTGTCTTTTGGGCAGCGCCTTCTACGGGTGGATATCAGACAGGTTGCAGCGACGGAGGACGCCCATGATTACCAGCGGTGTTTTGTCCCTGCTCCTCATGGTTCCCCTGCTTTACCTTTCGGGCCTGCCACTCTGGTTAGCCAATCTCCTGCTGTTTTTTCTTGGTTTCATGGGACAGGGTCCGGTACTCGCCTATGCTGCCAGTCGTGAATGGAATCCATCGGCAGCAGCGGGAATATCCTCCGGAATGATTAACACGATGCTCATCGGCATCGGCGCCATAAGCCAGCCTCTGGTGGGATGGCTGTTGGACCTGCACTGGGACGGCAGAATGAAAGGAAATGCCCCTGAGTATACGGATTGGGATTTCCACTTTGCCATGACGTCCATCATCGTTCTTGTCATCGTTGGTATCCTGGCCGGTTTCCTAGTCCGTGAAACCCACTGTCGTCAACAAGAAGGTCCTTCGGTGGGAAGAGGGCCCATCGTGAAAAGGTAAGAGGGAAGCGCTGGTAGAATAATAAGTTGATAAGGCTTGGCATCTCACCCATCGGTGTCATAAACGAGGATTTTTTCGCAATATCTCGAAAGACCGTCGTTGTAGGTATGGGTTTCAGATAATTTGACAATTTCAGTGGTATTGAGGTACTATTTAGAGGCACATATTGACCCCAGTCCATTTTCCAGAAAAATCCTCTTTTTTCCCTCTTGTGGGACTCCAAATTGCGCACCGATGCTAGCAGTTTTAGTCCGCGCGAAAAAGAATTAAAACAATGGAATCTCGCTTGGGACAATCATGATCTTGAAGGGGTTATGGCCCTCTTTCACGAAGATGTAGTTTTTGATAATTGGACGGGTGGAAAAGTTAGGGGGAAAGAGGCTCTCCGGAAAGCATGGAAACCATGGTTTGTTAACCACGGGAATTTTCGGTTTGTTGAGGAAGAAACCTTCATCGATGAAAAAGAGCAAAAAGTTCTTTACCGCTGGTTACTTAAATGGCCTTCGTTTGAAAGCGGGTGCGAAGGAAAACCTGAAAAACGAAGGGGCGTCGATATAATTCATTTTGAAGACGGTAAGATAATAAACAAATTAACTTATTCAAAAACCACTATTGAAATCGATGGAAAAAGGCAGTCACTTCATTTTTGAAATGTAAGATACATAAAGGGACCGAAAACGCATCACTCAAGAGACGGGATCAGGGTTTCAAATTGGCGAGTGCCGGAGGTTTCATACTGATGGCTCCCCGTCTCCGTCAGATCTCCACAATCCATTAACAGTTCGCAATGGCTGAGGATTTCATTAATCGCCATGTGTTTTCCCGGCCCCTTCAGAAGAGATGGTTCAAAGTGCTGCTGAACGATCTCTTCGGCCGTACCATATCCTTTTGAGACAATATCAACGATGTCGGCACATCTCTGCACATGATGTTCAATAAGTTCATCGACCCGCTGCGTCAAATCGACGACATTCCACTGTCCGTCATAGTAAAAACGGTGCGCTGGAAGCACCCGCATATCCGGATGCGCCGTACCCAGGCGTCTGAGCTGCTTTAAAGACTGTAGATAGCAATGAAGACCTAAAATCTCTTTTGGTTCCGGGAAGATATGCCCGACGACTCCGGCGATTTCGCCATACATCTCAAGCCGGGTCGGCCAGGGCGTAATCTGCGGCAGCAGGATATCACCCACAATGACCGCCTCTTCGCCCAGTATGACGGCAAGACAGTCCGGGCTGTGACCCGGCAGATGGAAGGTGGCAATGTCGGTACACAGCTTGTTGACGCCACTGCCGATAGCCTCCACCTCAATGTGTTGCAGCATGCGATGGTATCCGAGACAGTTGACGGTGAAAAATGACTCCGGCATAAAGCAATGCCAGCACTTTGCCGGAAAATGCCGCTTGTAGCCAGCCGGAGCCATGTCCGGGTACTGCGGAATTCAACAACGCCAAATTCTACTCTTGAAAAAAGCACGGCTTGAATATATGCTTTTCTTTCGGGCAATTCAACATAAGTACGCAGTGGGAGCAGAATTCTCAAAGAGGCCATATCAACGATGGGAACCCGTTTGATGTTTTTTCCTTGACAAATTAAATTGAATGGTTTTTACTGCTCCCCATTCTTCAAAGTTAACAAAAGGAAACAGCGGAACAATGTTTTTAAACCGGTCATGGCAGGGCTTTTATTTTTATTATCGTGGAGGTCCGTCCATGCGCTGAGATGCTGTTTTTTATGAATTTTCAAAGCCGTGGATGCCTTCAAAAGCTTCCACGGTTTTTTTTTGGAAAATTTTCAGGGTTATTGACATGAATATTATTTTAATCGGGTATCGGTGCAGTGGAAAAAGTGTGGTGGGGAAAACCCTGGCGGAAAATCTTGCTCTGGAGCTGGCGGATACGGATCAGGTTCTGGAGGGGCGGATCGGATCCTCCATCCCCGATTACGTGGCTGAAAATGGATGGGAGGCCTTTCGATTGGTGGAAAAGATGATCGTTCGATCCATTTCCAATCAGGACCGGCGGGTCATCGCAACCGGTGGCGGGGTCGTTTTGGACTGGGAAAATGTCCGCAATCTCAGGCATTCGGGCTGGGTGGTCTGGCTTCAGGCAGACGTCACAACCCTTCGGAACCGGATGATGCAAGATGAACGTTCGGGCAGTGTTCGGCCGGGGCTGGTGGGGGATAATCCGTTGGTGGAGATCCAGGAAGTTCTGAGTCAAAGAACGGCCCTTTATGAGAGGGCCTGCGACTATGTTGTGAATACGGATCAAAAATCCCCTCTGGCGGTATCAAAGGAAATTATGCAATCCATTCCCCGGGGGTTGACGCATTCACACCTTAGAGATCAATCACAGGGAACGGTTTCCATGTGGTATTAAACCCATAACCGGAGAGTGCCCAATGGCTGGAAATTCATTCGGACAGACATTCAAGATTACCACCTTCGGCGAATCCCACGGAAAAGCCCTGGGTGCCGTTATCGACGGCTGTCCTGCCGGGATTTGTCTCGATGAGGCGGATTTCGTAAGGGAGATGGAACGGCGCCGGCCGGGGCGATCCTCATTTGAGACGCCACGGACGGAAGAAGACCATGTGGAGATCTTATCCGGCGTTTTCGAAGGGCGTACCACCGGAACCCCGTTATCCTTGCTGGTGGGAAACCATGATGTGAAAAGCAAGCCCTACGGTGTACTGAAAGACCTGTTCAGGCCGGGACATGCGGATTACACTTACTTTAAGAAATTCGGTCATCTGGATTACCGGGGGGGCGGCCGGGCATCGGCCCGGGAAACCGCGGCCCGGGTAGCCTGCGGTGTGGTGGCCCGGAAGGTGCTGGGGCCGCTCCATATCAACATCCTTGGCCATACCCTGGAATTGGGGGGGATTCGGGCCAGCCGGATGGAC
>JABGPV010000033.1 GCA_018644785.1 Deltaproteobacteria bacterium
TTTCTTAAACCGCTCTTGATAGGTCGTGGCGTCGACATTCCCATGCTTATCGTCTTCATAGGAGCAATAGGCGGCTTCATAACATCGGGCGTGATCGGTCTCTTCGTTGGCGCGATCGTTTTCTCAGCCGGTTACAAGCTCTTTTTAATATGGCTCAAAGAGGAAACAGAGCCAGAACCGGAACCAAGCAAAGCTGAGTAGCGATTACCCACGTCCTTTATGTCCGATGTGAACACCAAGAATAACGATATTGAGTCTGAAAACAGCTATTTCTGGAAATCTAATCACAATATTTCAATTGTTAGTTTGTTTCCATCCATAAATGGCCCTTTTCTGCAATCCCCCGTCTGCTTCGGGACAGGTCGGCGTCAAACTGCGGGCTTCCTTGTGCGACGTACTATCGTACGTCTCCGCACAAACCCTTGTTTTCCCCCGCCAAAAGCGCGGGATCTACGACTTGACCTTGCGAAAAGGTCATTTTTGAATTGGAAACCCGCAGTGTCCATATTACCATTAATGGATGGACACTACTTTGCTTTTTTCTTAATCCCGAAAGCCGTAACAAGGATTATAATACCTCCAATTAGTGCAATAGCCCCCATGAATTTAATCATTACAAGAAATGACACAAAAGGTGAGGTAATCAGAATGATGCCGAAGACGGTGGAAAAAAGACCCCCCAGAATCATGGTCAATTCTCCTTTGGTTTCTATCCGCAGCCGGATGCCGGCTACAAGGCCGCTTATGCCATAAATAATAGCCGCAATGCCAAGCAACCACAGAAGGAAAGAGGTCGTCAGTACGGTACTTAGTACCGGCTGGGACAATACCACCAATCCGGCAATGATCCCCAGGACACCGGTAAAGATTCCCCACCCCCATGCAGCATGAACTTTCCGGCCTTTTATTGATTTAAATGTTGTTGCTATACCATCAATCAACCAGTACACACCCATAATGATTATGAGGACGGTTAAGGTACCCTGGGGAAAAAGCAATAGTATCAGGCCCGCTAATAGCAGGGCAAAACCACGAACCATAATAAGCTTCCATAAAGTTGCACCGAGTGTTTTTAACTCATCCTCATTTCGATGTGTCATTGGCTATCCTCCTCTATTTTATTTGGTGTTACTCATGTACATTGTTTTTCACAACCTCCAATTATCCTTTATTCACCATCGATAAGCTGTTTTACGGACTCGCGCATTTTCTTGAAAATTGTTGCATTTCGCAATTCGAGCGGAACCATTTTCCCTTCGTCGATGTCGACAACCGGGGAGCCGTTCAGGCAGTGAAACTCCATGAAGTATTTCCCGTCGGACACAAACTCTTTTGCGATCGATGAGATCGGATTCTGGTTCCTTTCCGCGTAAGCACCATAGAAGATGGCTCCATTTCCAAACAGCTCAGCCACTTTATTGTCTAAGCACCCGTTGTCCGTGAAATCATAAATATAGAATCCGTAGAGACTATTTCCCAATTTTTGAATTTTATAATATTTGCCATAAACAGGGCGATTCTCATCTTCAATAAACGTTTTTTTGGCCAGGGGAATGACTTCTTTTCTAAAATAGAACTCACATACCAACATGGAAGGCTCCTATACTTTTTCAAATCTTTCCGCTGCTAAATTCGGTATGTTTACGAAAAATGCGAGCAGTATAAAGAGGTATGTGTAAGTATTCTTCATTTTGATGTGTCGTTTTCCAGGAACTCCACCGCCAGCAGCGTCAAGTGGAGTTCATAAAGTGTGTTTAACAATCCGGACAGTTCTGCCTGATCGCGCACAAGGCCGGCTAACTCCGTGACCGGTCCTTCCCGATTCGTTTGACTGCACACCGTGATGCGCAAACCTCCCAGTCTCTCAGACCAGCTTTCGTCCAAAGAACCTAAAACGCGAATGCTGTAGTTCCCTGGTCTATCGAAAGGAAAACTTTGTTTGCTTGTTACCTTTGGCATTTTTCATGGTCCTTTCTAGATGATGCTTTTTTTTAAGGGAAGTCAACGAAGCTGGTTTATTTGCGTTGTTCTTTGTTTCCGCGGCTGAAGTCGATAAAATTCTTTAGTTGCGGTGACTCCTGCAGCACCTCACGGGCAGCCGATATAAGGCTGTCAACCTGCTCGTCCTCCAGATCAAAATTGGTACCGATGTTGTTGAGATAGTCTCGTTTTTCCTTATCCTGGACTGCTTGAAAACTCACTTCAACAAAATCCATCGTGACCGGTCGATCCGGCGTCGAAATCTGTTTCGCCCAAAGTTCAAAAGAAGCACCTACGATCTGCATGGTATCATTGCTATACCGGCCGATCTGGTCAGAGCTGATGGCCCCGATCACTTGACTGAGACCCGGTGCGTCCCTTTCTAAAGTCCATTCCGACGCAGGAGTTGCGTTGGCGTTTACCGAAATAATGAGGATTTTTTTCACATTATGGTGGCGGAGTTCGGCAAAAGCCGTGTGCGGATCCCCCACAAAGTCTACAGTGTTGTAAAAGACGCGCAAACCGAGGTTGTCGGAGATGCCACCGTCCACCAGGTGAATCCATGGCCGTTTTTTCTTATCGAGGTATTCCAGCAAAACACGCGCTTCCATCTTTCTGGAAGAGGTAATCCCTTTTTCTTTCAGGGCATCTTCCAGCCATACGGGCGGTTGATACCCACAGGTTCCGGCAAAGCTTTTGATCGTAATGGGCGAAAGAAGAACCGGAACAGCGGACGAAGCCGCCACCGCACGGGAAACCGGGTACGAATCGAAATCGGCACAGATCAGATTGAATATCCAAGGGGTGAAAGAGAAACGCATCCCGGTGGCCAGGTCCGTGGAATTGATAACAATAACCGGGGCGCCCGACCGCCGTAAATCCGAAAAAGTGGCGTTGTTGAAAAGGATTTTGTCGTAGAACACGGCCGCCAGGTCGGACCGGCCATAGGAGGCACTCAGGAGCCGAACCCAGTTGACCGGGTTCAAAACCTCTTCCAGGAGTTCGCCTTCCACGTCCTTTCTCAGAAAACGTTCCTCAAAATCCTCAAAGATCTTGTCACCGTAAAGCCCGTAATAGGCCGCCGTAAAACTGCCTCCAGACACGGACGATATCACGTCAACTTCCTGGAGCAACGGTCGTGGGCCATTTTCAGTCATCACCTGGATGTCGGCGAGTTCGTGGAGAACGCCATAAGCAAATGCAGCGGCACGGGTTCCTCCCCCGGAAAAAGCCAAAAAAACGAGGAGCTCTGGCGAACGCTCCCCTGAAATTTGATCACCGATACTCTGATGCAGCGCCGGCGTCCATTGGGTGAGGGGCTTGTCCACTGCGGTGAAATTCGCGCATGCAGATAGTACGAGGGTCAGGCTCAGAAGACATGGGCGCGATGTTCGCAACAGGTGCTTTAACATGATATCATCCTCCTTGCATTACGGTTTGGCCTTGGGTTTTTGACCCAACAAAGAATCGATCTCATGGAGCAGTCGGCCTTCCATGTATGCGAAAAAGGGGTTATGGCGAAGACGCATCAATTGGCCCACTGAAACAGTCAGGA
The DNA here is from genome assembly GCA_018644785.1 of Deltaproteobacteria bacterium. The sequence goes on from JABGPV010000033.1 coordinate 3,536, forward strand.
GACCGGTCTCCCCGCGAGGCTGTAGCCTGCCGAGGGGCAGTCCGTGGTATCTTGTGTTTGGGTCCGCTTTTCCGCCGTAAACCGGGTCGTTGGGTGGAAAGGGAATGGCAACGTGTGCCAGGGAGTACACCCCGGAAGGCCAGGACATGGACAAAGGCGTGGAATCTTCTGAACGTGAGCGGGGAGCCTGGGTTTGCTGGGTTACAAATTCGGAATCCGGGCTCACGTTGGAAATCACCGTGAGCCGGTAGGGAAGATCGGACCGGGCCTGAAGGCGTTTCAGGGGACCGTCATCGGCGGACGGAAGAAAGGGCGCAAGTTGGTCGAAACGGTTCACGTCGAACACCACCAACTCGCTCTCCGCATTTTCCAGCCTGTCATAGAACCGGTGGATGGTCGCACCCGTTTCCACGGTGGAGTCGATCCACGACAAAAAGGTGAGCACGGGCGGAAAACCGGCAAACCTCCCCGCCTCGCGCGTATTTTCCACCTGGTCTTGAAGGGCAGCCGTTATATCGTGTGCCTGTTGGCCGGCGTTTTTCGGGAAGGAGTTGTATTTGTAGGGGTCATACTCCGGCTCAATGGACAGCCACTTGAATTTTTCAAAATAGGGCAAAAAACTCAGGATCCTATCGGAGTTCGAAATCGAGGCGAATGGCGTGATTCCGATCTCGGGTGAAAAGAGAACCAACCGGTCCGGATTGGGCAGGCCAGGGTCGGACAGGGCATCGAGGGAATATTTGACCGCGACGGCGCCGCCGTTCGAGTAGCCTGCAATCACGAACGGCAGGTCCGTGCCGATTCGATTTCGAATGTGGCGCGCACCAATTCGGCTCGCAGCCACCCAATCCTGCCATCGCACCTTTGTCAAGGCGCCCGGCACGGTTCCGTGGGCGGGCAAGCGAAGCCCGAGGACATAGAACCCCCTGGCGTGAAGGATTTCTCCGATTCGGCGCAGACTGTACGGCGAGTCGGTGAGACCGTGAAAGAGCAGGGCGCCGCCTTTAATCTTCTCCGGAACCAGCTCAAAAGTCCTGTTCCAGTTGCGTCCGTGACCTTCCGGATCCTGAGGCCCCCCGGTGTAATAGCGGCTGTAGGTCATATCCTTTGTTCGTGCCACCTGGTCGTAGACCTTCTGCTTCAGCTCCTTAAAGAGCCTTTCTTCCCGATCCAGGTAATCCTGCAATGTGCTCTTCGGTGTGGCATCACGGGCCGTAAATTCTTCCGATAGGGTGACCGTGTGCCAGATGTGAAGCGCCGACATGGTTCGGGACTCAAAGGCCCAGGCGAGTAACAGGGTGAAGGCGATAATAACAGCCAGCAAGAAGGACTTGACAATCCATCTGAGAATACGTTTCATAATCCCTTTCCCCTTGAGGATTTTTCCATGAAATCTATGCAGATTGTAATAAGTTCTTAGCGAGCAGACGGAATCTTCTTTTCCCTCCGGTTTCATCATTCAACTCGAAAACCAGAGCATCAATTAATAAGATCAGTCTCACAGCAGCGGTTCTTCCCAGTACTGCGGCGTTTTCGACATATCGACCTGCGAGGCGGCCCGCGTAAACTCGCCGGAGGCCGTCATGCCGGTGACGAGCTCGGGCTTCATGATCTGGTGCTCCTCGCCGAGGTTCTCCAGATCCTCGATGACACGCTTGTCGGTCAGCCCGAGGCTCAAGATGTACTGGCAGCACTGGGTCAGCGAGATCCGCACGCTGTAGCTGCCGCTCGGACGTTGCTCAGCCGACCTCGACGGTTCCGTCTTCTTTGATGGAGACTGGATCACCGGATTTGACCGCCTCAAGGAACTCGTCCCCGAGCAGGTCGATGGTGATGACGCGGCGGCCATTCCAGACATCATCCATCAACAGTCCGGCAAACGAAACGGAGTCGATGTGCTGCGAGAACAACATCGCCTTGGGCCCCACACCCAAACTCCCCACGCCCATCAACGAGGCTCCGCCCAGAGAGGAGCCTACGGTCACCGTGGTACAGATAATCGCGCCGCTCAGTTCTTTTTTGTAAAAGTCCTTGTTGTTTGGATCGGTGCAGGGAGCACTGTCGGACCTGCCGGCAAAAAGGTTCTCGAGATAGGATCCGCTCGTATTGAAAGGCTGTTTTGAAGCGAGCGCTTTTCCCTCGAGCTTGCCGGAAAGCAGCGGCCGTCCTTTGAATGTTTTCTTGGCCATTGGTTTCTCCTTATTTATCATTTTGTATTCGTTTTTTTGCTTTGATCGTCGAGGTTCGCTCTGCGAACCACACGATACTGATCGCGGAACAATCAGCGACTTTACGCTTCCTTCGGAATCTTACCCGTCAAGATGACCTCGAGGATGGCATCGTCCTTGAGGTAGCGCACTGAGGGATAGTAGTTCCGCGTCTTGGGGGAATTCGTGACGCCGTAAATCCTGTCGGAGAACCCTTTCATGCCCGCGTAACTCACCACGCACATGTTGGTGAACCTCACATTAGCCTCCGTCATCTTGCCGACCAGCAGCGGGTGCTCCTTGACAAGGTGGTCCCGCACCACGTTCGAGCAGAACAGCCTGGTCGGGATGGCGGCCGTTTTCAGGCCTCTCTTCTCGACCGCCTCCGTCACCTTCGTTCCCCACCAGAGGAGTTCCTCGTAGGAGTTGTGCGGACAGCCAATCAAAGCGACCGTCGGGTCTTCCGGACGGCCTTCCCATTCAACCGGGAAGGTGCCGAGGACCCGCGCCTGCTCGGCATCGTCGTAGACGTAGGTCTGGTAGCCCTTCTTCATCAGCTTGTTGCGACCCTTCTCCTTCGCGTCAGGAGTGAGATTTTCCACGTGGTAGAGGCCCACGGCGCCAGCGGCCGCGGTGGCACAGCCCATTTTCTTCAGGAGGTGCATGTTGTCGTCGGAAACTTCGGTACCCAGGTATTGGTCCAGGCCGGTGATAAAGGGGACGCCATCGACAACTTTGTAGCCGATGGCCGAGCCGAGCACGCCCCAATCCGGCTCTTCCGAGGTCTTCACTTCTACGAGCCAATTGGCCATGCGGCCTTCGTCCGTCATCAGCCCGAACAGCGGCGCCTTGCCGAGAAGCCCGCAGAGCAGTTCCATGCCGCCGGCATTCCGGTTGGTCCGGAGTCCGAGTGCGGAGTTGCCGTAGTTGGTCGCGGAAGACTCCGCCCAGGCCACGTAGGTCCCCGGGGGCGGCGCATTGCCGACCTCGGGCGCGTAGCAGACGCAGCTGCGGTAGTTCAGGTCCGGCGCGCCGAGTTGGGCATGAACCCAATCAAGGTCCCGCTGATACCGGTAACCCTCGTAGATCAACTCCATGTCCGTCTTGTTATTATTGACGTTGTAAACGTCGTAGCAACGCGGATTGACGGTGTAGGGTGCGTAAGTCTTCAACCCGGCATCGGCGCATTCCTGAAACAGATCGATCATCGGCTTCATGTAGTCCGTCCCGGTATACAGGGAGCAGTGTGGCGCGCCGCCGAGATCGACCAGTTTTGGGGCTCCGAAGGCATTGCCATGAGCGACGACAATTTTCATGACCTTGGCCAGTGCCTCCCCCTTCTTGCCATCCATGATGTCCTGCTCTTCCTTGGTAAGAGGCATCTGGTAGGGCGCTTTCGGATCAGCCTGCTGCGACTTACTGCTAGTGTGCGCGAATCCCGGTTGCGGCTTCCCGTCCGGGCCCGTCGCGGCCATGTCGGACATCCCGAGCTTCCCCGCATAACCGGGAAGCTTATTTTTTTGCTTGATAGTCATTTTTTATTTCTCCTTCAGTTTTTAATTTTAATGCCGGGTTAGGTATTGAACTTAACGCCCTTCGGGCGGACTATGTTCAAGTCAAATTCACTTCAGCGGAATATCGATCCGGTGAAGTCCCGGTGTCTTTTCGCTGAAGTTCGACAGGTACAGGCCCGACTTACCGGGAGTAACCGCGGCGATGGCGGTCACACGGGTCTGGTAGTGCGACGTGAACCACAGCGGTGTCGAGGCATCCGGGCTGAGCAACAAGAGACTATTAGTGGGAGCGAGGCTGATCAACTGAGGGTGTTTCATCAGGAACGGTTTGACCTCGGGGTTGGCGTGGGCCCAGGTCAGTTGCGGACCACGTTCTGCAATGAAGGTGACCCAGATCCGGCCCTTCGAATCCCTGCGCATCCCGTCTGCCAGTCCCGGCAGATCTTTCCAGAGCACTTCGCTCTCACCTGCTTTGGCGCCGCCGAGGTGGACGCGGTGGAGTTGGAACCGCGCATTGTCGGTCAACAAAACTGACTCTTCGAGTCCTTTTCCGTCACCCTCCATCAGGATGCCGTCGGTGAACGCGTAGCCGTTTGCGACCAGCCCCACCGTCTGGTCCTCCGCATCATACATCCAGAGACGTCCACTATTGCCGAGCATGACCACCGTGCCTATGCTGCCGGGGCCGCCCATCGTCGCGCCGTCGGCCACGTACGACTCGGTGAAGTAAACACGTTTGCCGTCCGCACTGACGGCGGCGTCATTGCAAATAGCAAGCAGCCTGCTGTTCGACTCGTCGAGCGAATCCACGCGCACGCGCTGCTGTTTATCTGTGGCAAAGACCGTCGGTTTCGAGGCGTCCGCCGAGTGAGGCACCCGCGTCACCAGCGCGGTCACTTCCTTGGTGGCGAGATCCAAGGTGTGCAATCCGACCTTCTCGCCCTCCGGATAGGTTTCCCCGCCGCGTCGAGAATTCGTAGTAATGATCTTGGTCTTTTCCCCGGGTATCCGATGGAGGCCGGCAGCCATCACCGGGACGTCGACGAAACGCTCTGCCTTTTCTTTTTTCAGATCCACTTTCCAGATCCATCCGTCCCGCCCGGTAGCGTAGGCAATTCCCAAATCTTCCTCCAGCAGAACGTCGTCGTAGCCCTCGAGTTCCGGCGCGATGGTATGCACGGTATCGTAGATGAAGTCCCCATCTGTCTTGACATCGAGAATGGATTGGGGAATAGGGCCGACGACAAATTTCGGTGGAATCTGCTGATCGGTTTTTGCGCTCTGGCCAAGGACCGGTCTCGGCGCGCTCGCCAACCCTATGGCCATCACGATCATCAAGCCAGCGAGCTTGAATATCGGCAACTTGTTTCGTCTTTTTCTTAACATTTTGATTCTCCTAAACTATACGTTTACGTTTTTGATGGAAAAATATAAACTATGTTTGGATATACCAATAACCAACAGTCTTGATTCACACCCCCGGCTCCTTGATGCCAAAGTGCGCCATCGCCCCGTGAATCAGGATCTGCTCGTCCTGGCGCAAGCCAAGACGAGCCATCCCATCAAAGATTATGCGGCACCAAGATTCCATATCAGCTCTCGTTTAATTCCCGTTCCAGCCACCGCTCATGTTCAAGAACTGCGCCGCATAGTAGTTGCACCCGCCATCGAGCAGAGCGGCCGCGAGGTGCGCCACTTCTTCGGGTTTGCCCAGGCGGCGCATGGGGATATCCTTCGTCGCCTCAGCCAACGCTTCGGGGGTTGTCACGCCAAGGGTGTTCCTGTAGCCAGGATAGTCCAGGAAATTGGTGCCCATGCCGTTGACGGTGACGCCATGTTTCGCGACGTCTAGAGCGCACTGATTGATCAGGTACTTCGCAGCCGCACGGGTTGCGCCGTAGGGGGCGATGTTCGGGAAGTCCTTCGCGCCGGTCGCGCTGACTTCGATCAGGACCTGACCCGATCCTTGCGCAACCAAGGGCGGAACGAGCGCCTGCAACGCGTACTGCGTCGAGAGCGTGTTGCCTGCCGCACTATCCATGAGTTCCTTCGCGGTCGTCTTCTGCCAGTTGCCGACGATGTGGACACCCGGGCGAACAAACGCCGAATCGAACCCGCCGAAGACTTCCATTGCACGATCGACCAGCTTTTGCACGCGGCCCTCCGCGTTCACGTCGTCGATCTCAAGCACCTCGACCTGCCCGCCCATCGCCTTCAGTTCTGCGACCAGGTTGGGTGCGGAAGTCTCAGCGCCCTCGATGACTACATTGGGATCACTGATCACCAAATCGTGACCACGCTCGGCAAGCTTCCTTGCCAAAAACGGTCCAATATGTTGTGCCGTATCCGTGATGAGTGCGACGCGCCGTTCTCTGGTTTTCGTTGCATTAGCCATGATAAATCTCCTTTTGTTGTTTGATTTGTGTTTTGCCGCCCATAAGGCAACGTTCCTGCTAACTATTCCATGAAACCATAGATGCCATACATCTCGTAGCCCCTACTGCCGCGAAGCCGCTGTTGTTGAGCACGAAGATCAACGGTATGCTCAACTACTGTCGGTTTAGTTCAGGCATGTTTATTTCCTCCTGTTGCTTAGATTATTGAACCGATTAAAGAGGCCGGCACAGATGCGACCAAAAGCCTCATACGAAAAACGGGCAAAAAATTAGTTTAAATTCCCTCAAAAGCAAAGACACGTTTCCAGTCATTCTTCATATCCACAATAATCCAGCCATTGGCCTCCGCCTGGCCTAGGGCTTTGTCCAGCGTACCGACGTAGCTTTTGCGATCGTAGGCAAACTCGCGATCCCCATCGGTGTGGTGCAGGAAAAGCCCCAGGCGGCGGCCTGCGGCTCCCGTGGTGTATTCGATCATCTGCATATCGCCGTCGGAATTGCCGAAAGCCAGGATCGGGCGACGTCCGATGTGATCATAAATACCCACCGGCTTGGCGGCCTTATCGTCGAAAAAATTAATTTTCGCACTACGGACAAGGTCCCCCTTACCGTCCTTGATCTGGAATTCGGAAACAACACTGGAACCGACAACCTGCCATGGTGGAAGACCATAAACCTCTTCCGTGATCGGGCGCATGAATGCCATGCCGCCACCGGAAACGATGAAGGTCTTAAATCCGTGGGCCCGCAGGTAAGCGAGCAGCTCAAGCTGCGGTTGATAGACGCATTCGATATAGGGTCGCTTGAACTTCTCATGCTGGGTGGTCCTCAACCACTGGCCGGCTTTCTCGGCATACTCAGTGGCAGTCACACCGGAGTGAGCCGCAAGCGTAATCTCTATTAATCCCTTCACTCCGGCAGCACCGACGGTTTTCATATCGCCTTCCAACAGTGCCTTGAAAGGCTGCTTGGTTTTCCACTCCGGGTGTTTCGGCACAAGCTCCTTGACGCGATCGGCGGCGAAAAAAAGCTGGGTATACAGAGGATATTCGACCCACAAGGTGCCGTCGTTATCAAAGGTGGCGATGCGCTCCTCGGGCGGGACATAGTCCTTGCCGCCCTTTTCGACCACTGACTGCACAAATTGAACAATTGCCGACTTGGCCGGTCCTTCAGCCCATGAAGACAGCGGATCATCCGCTTTGGCGGATGCTGGTCTTTTTTTCATAACGTCCTCCTTGCTAAAGGTTCTGGGTTCGGTCATCGCGTTTGAGTTGACCATACATATTTTCAGTCGTGGAAAAAACCTCCAAAAAGTAGTGAAAAAGGAGGGTTTTTATAATATATACCTGTAAAAGGGACTGAAAAAGGAGGGGATGGGAAGGGAAAGATTAGAGATCAGAGGTCAGTCAGGGACGTAAGGAATGAACTGAGGGTAGAGGGTACTTGGAAATGGACAGGTATCCTCAAATCAGCGGTGGGAGAGGATACCCAGGGTTTCGAGAAACATCTTCCGGTCTTCATCGTCATAGAAGACACCACGCCCCTCGTTTCCCCGCGAAAGGACATGGTAATAGGCACCATCATATTGGATTCTCCAGGGTCTCGCCATCTTTCCTACTCCCTGATTGCTGTATTTCAAAATGCACCATATACATAACAATTCACAAATCAAGATGTGACCCCAAAAGTTTTCCAAGTTCCACCTTGCAACCTTCGGCTATTGACTGAACAAGGTTCTCACCAGTGGCTGCATTGATGAAAAGCAGCGACATAATACCAAACGCAATCAAACCAATCAGTGTTCGTTTCATTTTCCTCTCCTCCTTATTGTTTTGAGGCCGCCATTCGACAAAAAGCGCTGAATGGCGGGAACGGTTATTTTAAGAGCAACCCCAGTGATTGCCTACTTGAGAGGGACCGCCTGAAGCATTTTAAAGGCGTCACCAATGGTAAACGATCCGGCCTTCATCCGCGGTGGATATTCCTTGAACGTTGCCAGAAACTTACCGACAACATCCGGGAGTGGATAGAGTATCCATGCATGATCTATGTACCAGTCCCAATAGGTGTTCGAAGTGATGGTGGCTTGCTCGTAAGGATCTGTCCGCAGGTTGAAAATGTAGGGCATGCGCAGACCCCTGAACTTCCGCTGCCAGATCTCCAGGGTTCCTTCCTGGTCCTGGACCATGAAGTGCACCTTCCAGTTGTTGTAACGCAAGGCCATCAAGTCTCCGTCGTCAGAAAAATAGAAGAACTCCTTGCGTGGCCCTTCCTTCTCCTGGCCCGTCAGGTACGGGAGGAAGTTATAACCATCCAGATGGACCTTATACTTCTTGCCGTCCGCTTTGTAGCCCTTCAGGAGTTTTTCCTTGACTTGCGGTTCGCCTGCGGCGGCGATCAGCGTCGGCAGCCAGTCGAGGTGCGAAATGATCTCGTTGGAGACCGTGCCGGCCTTGATCTTACCGGGCCAGCGCGCAAACGAGGGTACGCGGTAGGCGCCTTCCCAACCGGTATTTTTCTCGTTGCGGAAGGGCGACGTGCCTGCATCTGGCCAGGAATTCCTGTGCGGCCCGTTATCCGTGCTGTAAAGAACAATGGTGTTGTCGGCGATACCGAGTTCATCAATGAGGTCCAGAATGGATCCGACGTTCTTGTCGTGATCGATCATGGCATCGTGATACTCGCTCTGCGCGATACCGGACTGCCCCATGCTCTCGGGCTTGGCATGCGTCCGGAAATGCATGTGGGTGAAGTTGATCCAGGTAAAGAAAGTCTTTCCGGCTTTATGTTGGCGCTTTATGAAGTCCTGGGCCCGTTCAGCGATTTCATCGTCGACGGTCTCCATACGCTTCTTGGTCAGCGGGCCGGTATCCTTGCAGACCTGCTTTCCCATTTTCCCGGCGCGAGGGTCGGTGGTCGGGTCGTCCTTGTCGCTCGCCACGCAATCCAGAACACCGCGAGGACCGTATTTCTTCAGGAACTCAGGGTCCTTGGGGTAATCACGCTGTTCAGGCTCTTCCGATGCATTCAGGTGATACAGGGAGCCATAGAACTCGTCGAAACCGTGTACCGTGGGCAGGTGTTCGTTGCGGTCCCCCAGGTGGTTCTTGCCGAACTGGCCTGTCACATAGCCCTGCTGCTTCATCAGGGTGGCGATGGTCGGATCCTCTGCGCTGATGCCCTGCTTGGCGCCCGGCATGCCGACCTTGCTCAATCCCGTGCGGAACACGGACTGGCCCGTGAGGAAGGACGAGCGACCTGCGGTGCAGCTCTGATCGGCGTAGGCGTCGGTGAACAGTATGCCTTCTTTCGCGACACGGTCGATGTTGGGCGTATGGTACCCCATCATCCCTTTCGAGTACTCACTGATGTTGGTGCGGCCGATGTCATCGCCCCAAATCACGACGATGTTGGGTTTGTCGATTTTCGCGGATGCGGTGCCGGAAGACAAACAAAGCCCGAACAGCAGTAGTGCAAAGATAACCCTGATGATTTTCCTTTGCATGGCAATCTCTCCTTTCTTTAAGTGTAAAATGGTTACTCGTTTTGGGATCTTCTACTTCACCGGGAATGAGCCTACAATGCTCGCAGTTCCGGTTTAGGTTGACTATTATTTTGGAAAAACAACTACAGTTGCAGGCGTAATTGCCATTCGGCCCCGTTGTCCGGTCTAAAAACATTGTAGAATGCCTGAATCTGACCATTGATGGGTTGGTTTTGCTACGGTTTTTCCAACTGCTTGAGATACACGATGGGTCGGTCATCGCGTTTAGGCTGACCATATATTATCGCGGTCGTGGAAAAAACCTCCAAAAAGTAGTGAAAAAGGAGGGTTTTTAGAATATATACCTGTAAAAGGGACTGGAAAAGGAGGGGATGGGAATGGAAATATTAGAGATCAGAAGGCAGAGGTCAGAGATCAGTGGTCAGTCAGGGACGTAAGGAATGAACCGAGGGTGGAGGGTACTTGGAGATGGACAGGTATCCTCAAATCATCGGTGGGAGAGGATACCCAGGGTTTCAGCTTTCGTTACCGCCTCGCGGCGTTTGCTGGCGTTGAGCTTACCGTAAATATTCTGCAGGTGTCCTTTGACGGTTGTTGTTGAAATGAACAGTTTGTCAGCAATTTCCTTGTTGCTAAATCTCTGAGCCAGCAGATCCAGAACATCGAGCTCGCGATTGGTAAGGGGTTCGACGAGAGGCTGGGCGGTAGGGCGACGGGGGGATTCGGAGTTGGGGGGATGGGGGGACGGGCTTTTGTCGGTCGAATCCGGCATCTTTCTGTTTTCATCCTTGAACGCGGTCAGGGTGTGTTTTTTAGCATCGTTGATCATATCATTTTCAGCAAACCAGGCGTTTGCCCGGGTATGGAGGGCGGCAATCTCCTCAGGACTCCGGTGCCGATTCAACTGGTTTTGCAACAGGTCTCGAAACACATGGTGATAGCGGAACCATCGGTCTTCTATGTCCAACGCGATCAGGAAAAGGTTGTCCTTTTTAAGTCTGGCGATAAACTCGTCGCTATTTATCTCGCCCGCGCCGGGCGCGCTGTCCAACTCATGCAGGGCATCGCACAAAGGTGCACAGAAATGATTCAGGATTGACGTCGCGGCCATCAACCTTGTCATCTCCGGAGATTGGTGCGACAGCACCTCGGTCATCAGATAGTCCACGATTGTGGAGAAGCCTCCTTTCAACCCCGCCAACAGATGATCAAGATCGCCCGGATGCTTCACGGATTGTGACATCAGGCGCATTCCAGCCGGCCAACCTTCGAGCTTCTCCTGGATGGTCGCAGCCGTATTTTCGTCGACCGAATGCCCGAAGGTATTTTCCAAAAAGGTCGCTGTCTCCGCCACAGTGAAATGCAGGTCGGCAGAGCCGATTTCAGTCACCAGCCCCCGACTTCGAAGTGTGCTGGTGAGCAGCGGCGGATCGCGGCGGGTCAGCAAGATCAGGTGCAGGTTTTGAAGTGGGTGGGTCAAAAGGGCGCCTATTAGGTCGTGGACCGCTTTTTCACGGATCTCATGAAAGTGATCCAGAACCAGAATGAAAGGGGCCTCGATCTTGTTGAGATCATTGACAAGATGTCGGCTCAGGACCAAAACAGGGGGAAGCTCCGGGGCCTGCAGCAATGACCGGGTTGAGTCGCATGCCCCGGGGAACGCGCTTTCGATTGCAGCCAGCAGATAGTTTATAAACTGACGAAGATCGTTTTCTTCTTCGTCCACAGATAGCCAGGCATAGGGTCCATTCCACGCTTCCAGCCACAGGCTTGCCACCGTTGTTTTACCGTAACCCGCCGCCGAGGAGACAAGCGTCAGCGGCCGACGCCGCAGCTCGTCGAATCTCGCCACCAGGTCCGACCGGGGTACAAGGTCCGGGGAGAGTGTGGGTCGCTGGAGCTTGGTGCGCAGGATCGGTGAGGTGTCCTCTATTTGAGCTGTTGAAGGAGACTTGGCCAGTAATTCTTTGTACTCCGATACCACTATGCCGGTGATTGCCGGGCTCAGATAGACTTCTCCCTGAATCACGGTCCTTATACCGTTCACCAGGTCTTCCGGCGCACTCTTTTTCAGGATGTATCCGGCGGCGCCGGCCCCCAGCATGTTTTCAACAAAATTCCTTCCGGAATGCATGGAAAGTGCCACCACTTTTGCCGAGGGAATCTCTGAAACGATCTGACGCGTGGCATCGATCCCGTCGAAATCCGGCATGGTGATGTCCATAATCACCACATCCGGAGAAAGCGTCCGCACCCGTTCGATCGCCTCCCGGCCATCTCCGGCTTCACCGACTATACGAAAATCCTCTTGCTCTTCCAAAAGGAGACGGAGCCCCTTTCTAAAAAGCGGATGGTCATCCACCAGAAGGATCCTTGTAGCCATGGTTAACCCCTCCCCCAGCTATCATTGACAATGAATGGTGCGGACAGGATGGCCGTGCAGCCTTTGCCCGGCGCGGACACGATCTTCAGGTCGCCGCCCAGATCAGCCATGAGTTCCTCGATACTGAACAGGCCGAAACCGCCAATTTTGCTCCCCGTATGAGGCACTTCACGCGGTTCGAAACCAATACCGTCATCTTCGACAATGATCCTTATGTTTGTGTTCCTGTCTTCTAAACGAACGCTTACCTTTTTAGAGCGGGCATGTTTAACCACGTTAACAAGCAGTTCCCTCACGTTGCGGAATAATATGGTCCGCACGTCAGAGTCCAGCGTTTTTCTGCGGTTGTGAGGGATATTATCGATAACTTCGGTTTCCAGGCTGTGCCTGTTTCCAATCTGACTCTCCAGCCACTCGGATATGGCGGAAGAAAGACCGATTTCATGCATTGCAGGAGAACTCAGTCCAAGCATGAGCAGTTGTGTATCCTCAAGGGTCTTGAGCAAGGAATCCGAAATGTCGTCAAGCTTTTCTGTAAGTTTGGAATCAGAAATGGAGTTACGCGCTGAGGCAAGCTGGATGCGCGCCAGGGCCAGCGACTGACCGACATGATCGTGCAGGTCGGCGGCAATAGCACGCCGCTCCTTTTCTTCAGCAATGGTCAATTGAGATGCCAGGGCCTTCAACCGTTGTTGATAGTCCATGATCTTTTGTTCAGCCTGCTTGCGATCGGTGACGTCCTGAACGGTTCCTATTCCCCGTACCGCCCTGCCTGTTCCATCAAATTCAATCTCGGCTTTCTCCCTGAGCCATTTCACCTCACCGCTCACATGAGTCCGATGCTCGATGTCGTAGGGCTCACCGCGCAAGGCAGCCTCCCAGCTCCGCTCTAGGTGCCCGCGATCCTCAGGAAGGACACTTTCCAGGAAATCTTCATAGCTCATCGGGGAACCCTGGGGCAGACCGAAAATCCGGTAAACCTCATCAGACCAGAATAGTTTACCGCTCTTGAGATTCAGCTCCCAGCTACCGGAGTTTGCGACTTCCTGGGCTCTTCGCAGATGATTTGAGCTCTTCACAAGCCTTAATTCCATATCTTTGCGGTCGGTGATATCCATTACCATGCCAAAGATATTTTCACCAAGCAGTTTCACCGAGAAGAGCACGTGGATATGTCGACCGGTATTGGTAATGGTTTCCGCTTCAAAATTAGTTACGGTGCCGTGCTCATTTAGTAAAGCCAGCATTTTTTTGCGCCGGTTTGGATCAGACCAGCGGGAAAGAGACCCCTCAGCCATCATATGTTCAAGGCTGTCGAAATCGAACATCTCCACCATAGCGTCATTGATAAAAACGAATTGACCGTTGATATTGGAAGTGAAGACCCCGACGATGGAATTATCAACCAGACCGCGGTACTTGGCTTCGCTTTTTGTGAGTTCGGCCGTGCGCTCGGCGACAATCTCCTCCAGGTTCAGTTGCATGTTGCGCAGTTCCACGTGCGTTCGCACCCGGGCCAGGACTTCCTCCTCCTGAAACGGCTTGGTGATAAAATCCACTCCTCCGGCTTCGAAACCCAGGATCCTGTTCTGCACGTCTTGCAGCGCACTTACGAATATGATCGGGATGTCACGTGTCTGCTCCTCCTGCTTCAGACGTCGGCAGACCTCAAAACCGTCCATCTCCGGCATCTTCACGTCTAAGAGGATAAGTTTCGGGGGTTGCGCCAAGGCCGAATCAATTGCCAGCTGCGGGTTATTGGCCGGACGCACCTGGTAACCTTCCCTACCAAGCAGTTCGGACAGCAGCTGTAGGTTGGGAATCTTATCATCTACGATGAGGATGTCGTTGGATCCGGCGTTTTGATGTTGGTTTTCAGGCATAGTTAATCCAAGTGTTCGATTTTCAAGTTCATAAGATTCAGTATAAACTCATTACTCCAATAACTGTGGCTCTGTATCTTTATTTCTATGTCTCTCCCAGCAAGTCCCGCAACTGGACCATCTGGTAATTATCCACAAGTTCCTTAAGGCCTGTGGCCACTTCAGGAGCATGGTCGCCAATGCGCGAAATCACCCCAAGGGCAGCCTCTCTGTTCAACGCCAAGGTGGTCTCACGAAGTTCCTGCAGCAATTCCCCTGGAAGATCGGCCAGCATCTCTTTAGTCAGACTGATCTTCTCCCTCGGGGCTGCCTCCTCACCGTGTTCTTCGTAGAGATATTCTATATCCAGCATTCGGGCCATGGTCTGAAAAATCTCATAGTCTTTAAAAGGCTTATTGACCACATCGTCGCAGCCCGCCGTCAGGATATCCTGACGCTGTTCGTTAAAGACACTGGCGGTAATGGCAACGATCTTCACCGTATCTCCTCCGGGAAGGGAGCGGAGCTTTGCCGTGGCTTCGTAGCCATCCATGACCGGCATCCGAATGTCCATCCAGATAAAGTGGGGCTGCCACTGATGAAACAGCTCTATTGCTTCTTCTCCGTTCTCAGCTTCGCGTATTTCAAAGCCCACAGAGATTAGAAGGTTGCTCAAGAGCAGACGGTTTTCAAAATTGTCTTCCACCACCAGGATACGATAGGCTGGCTGGCCGGGTTTCAGGCCCCGCACTGCCGACCCTGCTGTGTGAATGTTAACCACCTCCGCGGTCTTGGCCAGGGCTAACGGTACTTCGACCCGGAACAGCGAGCCCTTGCCGGGCGTGCTGTTAACGTTTATCTCACCATCCATCATCTCCACAAACGATTTGCTGATGGACAAACCCAGGCCGGCGCCTTCTTTTTGACTGAACGGAGATTGCTTGCCCTGATAAAAGGGTTCAAAGATGCCCTCCTGCAGTTCCGGCGGTATACCAAGGCCACTGTCTTCCACCTCCAGGTGCACTATGACCATGGCCGGATCATTTGGTACGGGAATGCTCCGGGCTCGCAGGGAAATGCTGCCTTTCTCGGTATACTTCACCGCGTTGCTTAGTAGGTTGTTGAGGATCTGGCGCAGTTTACCGATGTCACCCCTAAAGTATCTCGCCAGCTCCGCATCGCGATCCAGGGAGAAACGCAGCCCATTTTCTTTTGTCCGCAGCTCAAGCATCTGTCCCAGATCCTCCAGCATGCGGTGCAAGTCAAAGACCTCTTCACTCAGTTCCACCCGGCCCGCTTCAATCTTGGAAAGGTCCAGCATGTCGTTGATCATACTCAGCAGATGCTCGCCGCTGCGGTTGATGATGGTGAGATTGTCCTGTTGATCGGCAGTGGCATCAGGTTCCCGGGCCAGCATTCCGGAGAAACCGAGGATGGCATTCAGCGGAGTGCGCAGTTCATGGGACATGTTGGCCAAAAAGACGGACTTGGCTTGGTTGGCGGCTTCGGCACCCTCTTTCGCCCCCTGTAACTCCTTTGTCCTGTCATCCACCTGAATTTCAAGCTCACGACGTTTGGCTTCAATGCCCCTTAGCCGCCAACGAAATCCTGTAACAAGTAGGACTATGACTGCAACTATCATACTGATCCTGAACCAGATCGTTTCCCACCACGGGGGGGTTACGGTGATACGGATCGAATCGCCTTCCTCGTTCCAGACCCCGTCATTGTTGGAACCGATCGCCCTAAAGACATACTCCCCTGGATCAAGATTGGTATAGGTGACAAAGCGTCGAGTAAGATCTACCTCGTTCCATTCCTTTTCAAAGCCCTCCATTTTATACCTGAGCTTGTTCTTCTCTGGGGCTTGATAATTTAATACAGAAATTTCGAAGGACAACACCCGGTCCCGGTAAGAGAGTAAGAGCTCCTCGGCCTCAAGAATCGATTTTTTCAAAACCGAATCGTCACCGATGGCAACAGGCTTGTTCTCTAATTGAAAATCCGAAATGAGTACAGTGGGGACATGCGGATTGTCGTGAATCTGATCAGGATAAAAAGCGCTAAAGCCAGTCGATCCGCCAAAAAACATCTCACCACGATGGCTTCTGGAGTGAGAACCAAAGTAATAAAATGTGTTGTTTTGCAGGCCATCGCTCGCGTCATAATTCCTAAAGCTTTCGGTCCTGGGGTTGAACCTTGATAGCCCGTGCGCCGTGCTGAGCCAGAGCCTTCCCAGCTCATCTTCCAGTATCCCCCAAACGTTGGCGTCTGGCAGCCCATCAGCAATCGTATAGTGGGTAAAGATCTCTCTCTTGCGGTCATACTTGTCAAGTCCTCTTTGAGTGCCGATCCAGAGCCTGCCTGCCTTGTCCTCGAGGATTGAGTTCACCTGGTTATCTGCCAAGCTCTCTGGATCTGCAGGGTTATGCATATAGCGGATGAATGTCTTGGTCTCACGATTAAACCTGTTCAAGCCGCCGGTAGCAGTGCCGACCCAGAGGTCACCCGCCCGGTCTTCGTGAAGGGAGGTTACAAGGTTGTTGCTCAGGCTGTTTGGATCGGCAGAGTTGTGCCGGTAATTGTTAAATTGCTCTGTCTCACGGTCGAATGTATCCAGACCGCCTCCATAGGTACCGACCCAGAGCACTCCCCTCCGATCTTTGTAGATGACAGATTGCATATTATTGCTCACACTATGAGGATTAGTGCTATCTGGCCAGTAGCGAGTAAAGCGCCCGGTCTCAGAGTCCAATTTATTAAGCCCGCCATAAGTCCCGACCCAGACAATGCCCATTCGATCTTCACCGATTCCACCTATAGCGTTACTGCTTAAACTGTTCGGATTGTCAGGGTCGTGTTTGTACTGGGTAAATGTCTCTGTTTGGGGATTAAACCTATGGATTCCGCCCCCGATGGTCCCTATCCAGACAAAGCCCGACGGAGATGCGTGAATATTCCGGACCACATTTGACTTCAAACTGTTTGATATGCTGGGGATGGCGCGATAGTGTCGAAAGGCTTTGCCCTCGCCATCATAAAGACTTACACCCCCATCAGTGGCAATCCAGAGTTTTCTATGTTGTCCCTCATATATATGGTAGACACTATTGCCTGCCAAGCTGTATTGATCAGCGGCATCATTTTTAAAGACTTTAAATGTTTCCGTTTCCCGGTCAAATCGATTCAGCCCTTTTCCCCACGTTCCTACCCATAATCTGTTTTCCCAGTCTTCGTAGATGCTGCTGATAACATCTCCACTTAACGACTGAGGATTCTTAGGATCGTGTTGATATCGAGTAAATCGGTCTTTTTGGGGATGGTATTTACAGAGTCCTTTAATCGTACCGACCCATACGGTGCCGGAATGATCCACATAGACTGAGCGAACAAAATTGTAAGTTAAGCTGGTGGGATCATCGGGATTGTGTTGGTAGCGAACAAAATTTTCCGTTTCCGGGTCGAAGCGGTTGAGACCGTTTGCCGTACCGATCCATATAAAGCCCTGGCTGTCCTCAGCAATCGACCAGACGGAATTATCACTCAGGCTGTTGGTATTGTTCGGATTATGCACATAACGAGTGAATTGCCCGGTATCACGATCAAGCTTATTGAGCCCTCCTTGTGTGCCCACCCAAATCGTCCCGGCGCGATCTTCATAGACCGTAGTGAGACTGTCGTCGCTCAGACTATGAGGATTGTCAGGATCGTACTGATAGCGGGTGAAATTGTCCTTCTCCCGATTATAATAATTCAGCCCCCCGCCCTTGGTTGCTATCCACAATCCACCGTTTTGGTCTAGCATTAAAGACCAGATGCCGTTGTGACCTAAGCTGTTGGGGTTGTTCGGGTCATGACGGTACACTTTTGTACCGGCACCGTCATACCTGTTCAATCCACTCGCTGTTCCAAACCACATAAATCCGTATTGATCCTGAACAACACCAAATACTTGATTGTTTGAGAGCCCATCTTCATTTGTCAGGCGCCAAAATTTGAGGTACAAACTCAGGGTTGGGTCCACAGTGGGCCGGGCTGACACAGGACCAGCAACCGTATTCTGTGCGCTTGCAAAATCAACAGTGAACACTGCGTGAAGAATTGAAACCGCCAGAAAGGCAATGGCCAGAGATTTATGCAGGGATTTGATCATACCTGGTTCCTTTGAATGATGTCTAATATCAATGGCACACGCAAAGATATCATAAATGAACATAGATTCAATAGAAACATGTAAACGATTCAAAACCCGGCACACACAATGTCACCCATAACGGGCCCCAAAAACGGTCCAGGATGGCGGCAAGAAATTAGTTGTTTGGATCACAGCCGTGATTCAGACCTGACCCATGCCTTCATCTGGCCGCGATTATTCGCCTCTCCCACTCTTCCATCACGCTATGCCCCATTGCACTATGCTCTCAGCTTCATCTTTCTCAAACCGCCATCCGCATCTCTCTATCCCCTCATTTTCCAGTCCTTTTTCCAGGTATCTATTCCAAAAACCCTCCCTTTTCAGTCCTTTTTGGAGGTTTTTTCCGCGACGGAAAATACGTATGGTCAACCTGAAATACGATGATCGACCCTCGTGTAATGCAGATAATTGGAAAACCCGTAACAAACGATGAAGATCAAAAACAAAGGAGGGCATCCAAGGCAAGGAGTAAAACAATAAAGTTAAGGAAATTAATCGTACCATTAATAGAAAGGGGGGAAACCATGAAAACAAAACGAACTCATTTTTTATTGTCACTTGTTATTTTCGCTGGGTTATCACTCGGAATTGCAGCCACGGTTAATGCCCAAGAGGGAAAAGGGGTTGAGTTGAGTGACGCCGTCGTTATCAAGGCCGAGGTTCTGGCCGTTGACAAGGAAGACCGTATTTTGACGCTTCTGGGGCCCAAGAAAAATGTCGTGGAGGTTCACGTGAGTGAAGAGGCCAGGAATTTAGACCAGGTCAAGGTCGGAGATCAACTGAAGATCGAATATTACGAATCCGTGGCCATATATCTCGGAAAACCCGGTTCTCAGCCGGAAGAGGATGCGGGATTGGTCATGGCAAGGTCAGCCAAGGGTGAGAAACCGGGGGGGTACGCCGTCGGTGCTATCGACCTGAGCGCATCTGTTGTTGGCATTGACAAGAAACATCGCACCCTGACGCTTGAGCTCCCTGAAGGGCATGTGGTCACCACCGAGGTCGATAAATCCGTGAAAGCCTTTGACACGTTGAAAGTGGGCGACTCGATTCATGCCCGGATGACAAAAGCCATCGCAATTTCAGTGGAAACACCGTGAACCTTTGAACCCGGAACCCCATCGAAGATTTTGTCTGAAGGGGGGCGGAAGCGGGGAAGCCTGTAAAACCTATAATACCGGGAATATTGCCAATTTAGACCCAATTTTGTCCGGAGAGTCGGAGCATGAACACATTGAATCAACATTCCAATGACAAGACGCACGTGGCGAGAGCGCTCGAAGCAAGCATCCAGATAGGCATTGTCGGTCTCGTCGTACTTTGGTGTTTCAAGATCGGTCGGCCGTTTCTTGAGACGATCGTTTGGGGCATCATCATTGCACTTGCAATCCATCCCATCTACAACCGGCTAAAGTCCGCCCTAGGTGGCCGTAATCGGTTGGCGGCAACCCTGATAACAATCTTCGCACTGATCCTTCTGCTCGTTCCGACCATTATGCTTTCCTATTCCCTCATCGACGCTGTACAGGATTTTTCGGCGCAGATCGAAGACGGGACCCTGAAAGTGCCTCCCCCATCGGAGAGCGTCAGATCATGGCCGGTCATCGGTGAACCGGTGTACAAGTGGTGGAGCCTTGGCTCGCAAGATCTCGGCACTGCGCTGAACAAGATGGCGCCCATACTCAAGAAGTATGCTATGGTGCTCCCGTCCACCGTTGCTCATGCGGGTGCCGGGATTCTGATTTTCGTGGTTTCGATCATTATCGCCGGTGTTCTGCTTGCACATGGCGACGGTGCTCAGCAGGCTGCGGTGACATTTTTTAGGCGGCTCGCAGGTGAAAGGGGGGACAAGCTCGTTGAGCTCGCGGGGGCAACGGTGCGAAGTGTTGCCCAGGGAATTCTTGGCGTTGCAGTAATCCAGGCAGTCCTGGGAGGGCTGGGTTGTCTCGTGGCCGGCGTGCCTGCGGCGGGGTTTTGGGCCCTGCTGGTCCTGATTCTTGCCATAGTTCAGCTTCCCTCTCTCATCATCTTGGGCCCGATTATTGTCTACGTGTTCTCCACCAGCAGTACGATTACCGCTATCTTGTTCGCCATCTGGAGCATCCTCGTGGGCATCAGTGACGCCTTTCTTAAACCGCTCTTGATAGGTCGTGGCGTCGACATTCCCATGCTTATCGTCTTCATAGGAGCAATAGGCGGCTTCATAGCATCGGGCGTGATCGGTCTCTTCGTTGGCGCGATGGTTTTCTCGGCCGGCTACAAGCTCTTTTTAATATGGCTCAAAGGGGAAACAGAGCAGGGACATGAACCCGGCAAAGCTGAGTAGCGCCCCCGACGGCCTCCGAAAGCGCGTCAAAATTGTTCACCAGATAACCCTCGATCACCGGGGTAATATCCTGGTCCGTTTCCCGGACAATGGCAAAAAAAGCTTCCCCTTCAAGACTCAACTCTTTCCCGATCACCTGCCCGTTCCAAATCAGCAGCATGCATCCAGGCAGAGAGGAAAACGTAATGACCGCAGCCATGAAAAGGATGTTTTGCTTCAGGGTTATCCGCAACCTGAGCCTCTCCAGAAATGAAAACTTTAAATGTTCAAAATATTATAATATAATTTTTTTATACGGACCCAAAGGAGTTCACACGGCTGATGCGGATTGCCGCCGCCATTAAATGGTACGAACTGGGAAGGGTTTCACAGAACAAAAGAGCAGGCATTCCCCGCGACATGCCCAACATCAAATGGGGTAAAGACCGAGGGAAAGATGTGCAATCCGCGCCCTGGAATCACCTCGGTCCGGAATACGGCGGCAAGGAAGGCGACCGCATCAATGACCATCATCTGACGCTTGAAGAGAAACGACGGGCCCGGACAGAGGCGGGTATCATAAATGGAGATGACGCATGAAAAGAAAAGACGTCATGGATTTGATCGCGGGCGGTGAAAGTTCAGGTGTTGAGTTCAAACTTGACAACATCCGGCCCGAACAACTTGCCAAAGAGGTGGTTGCCCTCGCGAACCTCAAAGGCGGTCATATTCTCCTGGGGGTGGCGGACGACAAAACCGTTACCGGTATTACCAGAGACAATCTGAGCGAGTGGGTGGCCGATACGGTTTTCGGCAGATATATCCACCCTGTGATCCTGCCGTATTATGAAGAAGTGCCAATGGATTCCAGCAGACGGGTTGCCATTATTACCATAGGGCAGGAAATCTCAAAACCTTATGTTGTCAGAGACCATGACAGAGAAACGGCATATGTTCGCATAGGCGCTATTTCCCGTCCCGCCACACGGGAACAGCTTCTGATGCTGGGATCGTCCAGTGGTGTGGTACATTCAGAAATCATGCCTGTTAACCGCACCAGTTTTGAGTCCCTGGATAAAGCCCGTTTAGAAAACTACCTCCGGGATATACTCAGGGATCCTGAAGTGCCAGAAACCAGAGAATCCTGGATCACCCGCATGAAAGCCCTCGGTTTCATGACCGATGGCATTACGGAAGAACCGGTTTGCACCATCGCCGGACTGAACCTGTTTGGCATCAAACCCCGACAGACCCTCAAGCAGTCCGGTATCCGGCTCATGTTTTTCGATGCTTTGGACAAGGAATATCAGGCCCTGTTAGATAAAGTGCTTGATGCGCCTCTCGTGGGCCGCTTCCAAGTGGGTAAATCCGGAAAAAGCCTTATAGATGCCGGTCTGATCGAAAAATGCCTGGAGGCCATGGAGCCTTTTGTCACACAGGAACCGAATCACATTGACGAAAACTTCCGCCGCGAAAAGAGATGGTTCTATCCCTTTGAGGCCATCCGTGAATTGCTGATCAATGCCCTCGCACACCGGGATTGGACGCGTTTCGTGGATGTTGAAATTGCCGGGTACAGCGATCGTCTTGAAATTATCAGCCCCGGCGCATTGCCCAACGCCATGACGGTGGAAAAGATGGTGGCCGGACAGCGTTCCGCCAGGAACCTCATCATTGTAGAAGTGCTTCGCGACTATGGCTATGTGGATGCCAGAGGCATGGGCGTGAGAACCAAGGTCATTCCAGCCCTGAAAGCAGGGGGGGTGGAACCCGTATTCCAGGCCGCTGATGATTATGTGAAAACACTTTTGAGGAAAACAGAGAAACATCTCAATAAGGAAAATGCATCTTTAGAACAAAAAAAGGCGGTTTTGGGTGCCCAAAAAGTGCAAAAAGCAGGCGAATATGCATCTTTAACCAGTTTCCAGGTGCAACTTGTGGCCGGAATCGACGAAAATCCATCTATCTCCTATGACGCGCTGGCCGAAAAGCTGAACAAAAACCGAACAACGGTGATGCGAAATATTCAAAAATTAAAGGAGATGGGAGTATTAAAACGAATCGGTTCCAAAAAAGCCGGACACTGGGAGGTGATCGGTTGAGTCGGGTCATTGAAAAGCTGAGCAAGGCAATCCGTTCCGCCGCCGTGTACAACTCGGGAGGAGCAAATGTACGAGAATTTGGCAATCCTGGCAGTTTTAGCGTTTGCATTCAGCGTGGTTTCCGGCAGGATTGAACGCAGCATTATTACCGGCCCAATGATTTTCCTTGCCTTTGGTTTAGTCGCAGGACCTGTCGGCCTGGGGTTCCTCAATATCGATGTTAAAGCGCTCGAACTGCGCGTTGTTGCTGATCTGACGCTTGCACTGGTGCTTTTCATTGACGCGGCAAATACAGACCTGGTGACCTTGCGGTCCCATGCGCGAATTCCACTGCGCTTGCTGCTGATCGGCCTGCCGCTCTGTATTGCCCTCGGCGTCGGCGTCGGAATGGTGGTTTTCCCCGGTATCGCGTTGCTTGAGGTATGCATTCTCGCCACTATGCTCGCCCCCACCGATGCGGCTCTCGGCAAGGGTGTTGTGACCAACAAGGCCGTCCCGGGACGGATCCGGGAGGGTCTTAACGTGGAGAGCGGGCTCAACGATGGGATATCCGTACCGGTGCTCTTTGTATTTCTGGCCCTGGCGACGGGTGCCGGTGGCGATAACAGCACTAGCGCGCTGGCTTTGGAGCTGGTAGCCAGGGAAATAGGTGTTGGCGCGGGCGTGGGGGTGGTAATGGCTCTGGTGGGAGTCAAAGTGATTTCCATATGCGCAAAGCGCGGCTGGTTCACCGATGTATGGAAACAGATTCCGGTAGTCAGT
>JABGPV010000330.1 GCA_018644785.1 Deltaproteobacteria bacterium
CTTTGGAATCCTCACACCTTGCGAGTTGCCAATTCTTATTAAGGTTGCCATATCCGCCTCCATTTTGTTATTGATATAATTACATTGTAATTACAGTGCGTCAGGAAGTCAAATAGAAACACAAAGGTACAGAGATATAATTATCTTGTGGTTGGCGAGTAAAAGGGCTCGCCCTATTTATTTGCTTCTGATAATATTCAAAAGTGTGATAGGCAGAAGATAACCAGGTGTGATCTCTTTTTCCAATTTTGAACAGTGCTTGAAATCAGGATCTGGTAGAGCCTTTGCCAACAAACGGCTCTGGTAGACGATTTTTGCTAAGGCTTCGGTTTTGAAAGTGAATCCCCCGTCGATCATCCATCTTGACATGGACGCTTTTTACCCGGCGGTGGAGGTCCTGGACAACCCTGAATTGAGGGGAAAGCCGGTTATTGTCGGGGGCAGCAGGGAAAGGGGTGTTGTGTCCTCCGCTTCCTATGAGGCCAGGGCCTTTGGTGTGCATTCGGCCCAACCCACTGCAACTGCTGCGCGTCTTTGCCCGAATGCCATATTTTTGCGGGGGCGGATGCATCGATACAGGGAGGTTTCAAAACAGATATTTGAGATATTCTTGCGTTTCACGCCGCTGGTGGAACCCCTTTCCATAGATGAGGCGTTCCTTGATGTGACCGGCTCCGAGCGTCTTCTGGGGGATCCTGTTCAAATTGCAAAAACCATTAAAGCAACGGTTCTGGATGAAACCGGGCTTACGGTTTCGGCGGGTGTTGCCCCCTCCAAGTTTGTTGCAAAAATTGCTTCCGACATGGACAAACCAGACGGGTTGACGGTTGTTGAGCCCCATAAAGTCAGAGTGTTCCTGGATCCGCTTCCCATGAAGAAGATGTGGGGTGTGGGGAAAGTGACCCAAAAGGCCTTGGCCAGACTCAACATTCATACGTTCAAGGATTTAAGGCTTTTTCGCCCCGATTTTTTAGAGCGGAAATTCGGAAAGAACGGCCCCCGGATGCATCTCTTGGCCATGGGCATGGATGAAAGGAATGTTGAGACTGAGCACGAAATAAAATCCGTGGGGCACGAACGGACCTTCATGCATGATATTATGGATTCGGGAGATGCGAAAAAGGCGCTTTTGGGTTTGGCGACCCAGGTGGCCCGCAGGATGCGCCGCAAAAAAATGACGGGGAAGACCGTATCCTTGAAGGTGAAGTATTATGATTTCAAACAAATCACCCGGGCAAAAACCCTTGCCGAATTCACCGATGACGGTTTAGAAATATACGGGGCGGCTTGTGATCTCCTTCAAAAAACACAAGTGGGCAAAAGGCCGGTTCGGCTTCTTGGCATCTCGTTGTCCCAGCTCAGTTTTGTTCATGCCGTGGGGCAACTTTCTCTTTTTGGCGATGATCAATCATCCCAAAAAAGGAAGGAGTTGAACATGGCCCTGGACTCAATAGCGGAAAAACACGGTGATAAAAGCGTTCGACCTGCCACGCTTTTCCCCGATAAATAAGAGACCTTTTATAATATGACGATCCATAAGAACGATCAAACGGCAAAATCCATTAAATGCACTTGTGGGCATGGTCTGCACCTGGCCCGCGGGTGAAGGCAAACCATGTGGCGCTGCACGGGTTGCGGCAAAAGATATCCTTTCAAGGATTTTTCTCACTTGCTGGATGATGAGTGGGAGCAGGTCCTGGCAAATATTCGCGTCGATCGGTTGTGAATCGAATCAGGCGCGAGACCCTTGGTTTTTCATCTTCTCAAACATCTCACCCGCATGGAAGGAACTGCGCACAAAGGGGCCCGAAGCCACGCCCTGAAACCCCATTTCAAAAGCGCTTTTTTCCCATTTAAGGAAAATATCGGGCGGAACATACTCCACAACGGGATGATGGTCTTTGGAGGGTGCCAGATACTGACCCAGGGTCAAAAGCTTGCACCCCGCCGCCAGCAGGTCGTAAAGTACCTTTTGCACTTCCTCATGGGTTTCCCCCAGTCCCAGCATGAGGCCCGATTTGCTCGCCAGACCGGGATTCATTTCAACGGCCCTTCGAATGAGTGTCAGGGATTGATGGTAATCCGCCTGGGGTCGAACCTGCGGGTAGAGCCTGGGAACGGTCTCCAGGTTGTGATTGAGCACATGGGGGGCTGCCGCTACGACGGTCTTGAGATCCTCAGCTGACCCCTGAAAATCCGGAATCAGCACCTCCACCTTTGTTTCGGGATTCTGGTGTTTGATGGCGCGGATTGTGTCGGCAAAATGTCCGGAACCGCCATCCGGAAGATCGTCACGGGTGACGGATGTGATCACCGTATACCGGAGTTCCAGCTCCTTGACGGCGTCGGCTACTTTCCGAGGTTCCTCTTTGTCCGGCGGTTCAGGAACCCCTTTGTTTACGGCGCAAAAACGGCAGTTCCGGGTGCAGTGATCTCCCAGGATCATAAAGGTGGCGGTGCCATTTGAAAAGCACTCTCCAAGATTGGGGCAGAGGGCTTCCTCACAGACCGTGTGAAGACTGCATTCCTTAAGAAGTCTCACGACCCTGTGATATCCCTGGCCCGTGGAGACCCTTTTCTTCAGCCAGGGCGGCTTTTTTTGACCCGGTGTTTTTGTCTCAGTCATCATGGCCAGATTCTAATAAGGGGCGGGTTTCCGGTAAACTTGCCCGAAGATCATTCGGTTTCACTTGCTCCAGGGTCATATCAAAGATTTCTTGAAAATGGAAGACAACCCGGGTTTTAATCTCGGCCAGGGAAACGGCTCTTTCAAGGAGATCATTCATGGAGGTGATGTGAACCTCTTTAAGCCCGCAGGGATGAATCATTTGAAAAAACCCGAGATCAGGGCTGACATTCAAGGCAAGCCCGTGAAAGGAGATCTTTTTTCGAACTGCGATCCCCACAAAACCGATCTTCTTGTTCCCCACCCAGACCCCGCGATTCCGTTCATTTCTTTCACCCCTGATACCGTAATCGTTTAAAACCTGGATCATTACCGCTTCAAGGCGCTCCACAAAATCAAGGATCCCCATACCGCTTTTCCCTAGCGAAAAAATCGGGTAGGCCACCAGTTGACCCGGACCATGATAGGTCACGTCGCCGCCCCGTTCAATGTGAACGCAAGTGACCCCCTGTTGTCGCAGCGCGGATTCAGATACCAGAACATTCTCAACACGTGCCCGTCGTCCAAAAGTGAGGACGTGCAGGTGCTCCACCAGAAGAAGCGTATCCGGCAGCAGACCTTCAACGCGTGCCCCATGGACGGCGTGCTGCAGTTTCAGGCATGCCTCATAGTCCATGGTCTTCAGGTCTGAATAGATGGGGTCAGGCATCCTGGCGTTGGGGGGTTATTTTTTCAAGCACATTGCCTTCGGCATCCAGCACAAACAGGAAAAAACCTTCTTCCGCCAGTTTCGGGGCCAGATCCCTGTATTGAATGGCTTGTATTTCGAACTTAACTTTCTTGTCCCGTACCAGGAGGTGCAAGCCCTGGAGGGCCGCATCCTTTTCAAGAAACGTTGGGATGAAAGAAATGTTGTTTTCAGTGTCAATCTGCCCCAGGAACTGTTCGTTTTCACCCGGGTTTTCTGCCACTAGCCAGAGCCAGGTGTCTTCTCTAATCTTTTGGGCTTTAATCTTTTCAGGCATGTTCATGACCTTTCATTTCAAATGTTTTGGTTTAATATAAGGCTTAAGGTCCGAATGATCAAACGCTGCATCAATATCATTTAAAATATTCGCTTTTCTGCGCTTGCGGTTTCTGATGAGAAAACCGATATCATCGAGGATGGCATAATAGGCGGGCACCATGGAAAGGATGAGAAAGGTGGCGAAGGCCAGCCCCCACATGATGGCTGTGGCCAGCGGCGCCCAGAAAATCGATTTTCCGCCGAGTCCGAAGGCCATGGGGGCCAGCCCGCAGATGGTGGTGATGCTGGTGAGTATGATGGGCCGCATGCGCACGTGGCAGGCCCGAACAATGGCCAGGTAAATCTGGTCCGGGTGTTCCTTTCGGTACCGGTTGATAAAATCGATCAGGACCAGTGAGTCGTTGACCACAATGCCGGTGAGGGTCAGGAGGCCGATGAGGGTGATGAAAGTCAGAGGGTTGTTGCTCACCAGCAACCCGATCAGGACCCCCAGGGATGCAAAAGGGATGGTGACCATGATGATGAAGGGTTGCGTAAAGGAATTGAACTGAAGGGAAAGAATAAAAAAGATGAAAAACAGGGCCATGAGGGCTGCATAACCCAACTCCCTCAGGGACGCGTCGGTTTCCTCTTGAATCCCCCCTGCGATGAGCCTGGCGCCCGGGTATTCATGTTTGATGCGGGTAAAAGCGTCCACGGCGATTTTGTTGGCCCTGACCGCCGTCATCTTTTTTCCCTCCAGGTTTGACAGAAAACCGCTCAACCCCTCTTTTTTCAGAATTGTTTCCCGGATGTTGGCTGTCAGATTAACGGTTTGTTTTCCGTTGTAGTGGTAAATATTGTGAAAGCCGGGGACCAATTTTATTTCAGCCACTTCCTTTAACGGTACGTCCCCCTGACCGGGGATGACAATCCTTAGATTGAGCAGATCATCAAAATCAGACCGATATTGGGGAAGGTATTTCAATTTGATGTCCTGCTCGCTGTCGCCCCGATTATAGGTCGCCACTTTCATGCCGTGAAAACCGGCCTGAACGGCCATGACCAGATCTCTTTGCTGAATCCCCAGTTTTCTGGCCTTGCCTTCATCAACGGTAATTTCCATGAAATGCTTTTCCCGGGAGAAGTCGTCCCGAATGTCTACAATACCCTCATGCTGTGCCAGTTCATTTTGAATCAGTTCCGAAATGGCGGTGGACGTCTCCCACGTGGGCGACTGGATTTTCAAATCCACATCTGTCCCCACGGGCGGCCCTTCAATGAGCCGTTCCAGAACGAACGAAGTGGCGCCTTTTTCGGTAAGCAGTTTCCCCACATCTTTCCGAACGCGCGCCATCAGTTCCACAACCGAATGTTTTCGATCTTTTTTATCTTTAAGAATCACATTGAGTATGCCGAAGTGTTTTCCGTATATGGGCGCGTAGTTGACCTCCTTCATCCCTGCCACTGCAATGGGTGCTGCCAGTTCTTCTCCGATCGAATGGTTCAGCAGGTCCGTCAGGGCTTGAAGGGTCTTTTGCGTGCGCTCCAGGCTTGAACCGGCCGGCAGGTCAAAATGGATGTTGAACCGTGGGAACGCGTCGCTTTTGGGAAACATGATGAAGTCGGTCTGAAAGTAGAGAACAAAAGCCAG
>JABGPV010000331.1 GCA_018644785.1 Deltaproteobacteria bacterium
CGGTTACTTTAGAAATCGTATCGCCCTTTTCTACCATATAAGACATGCGGTCACCTCTACTGATACGTGAAAGTTATTATCGGGGATGAAACCGTCAAAATTCCGCCAACGGTGATGCTCGGAAAATCCGTACCCTCCAAGCCTGATTTCGGCTTCTACATTGACCGTTCCCTCTTTGTGTGATGTCTTGGAAATCTTTAAAAAAAGCTCCTTGCAGAAATGTAAATCAAAAATTACAATTAGTTATGTCAACGTGTGAGACCCATGAAATCCTTATGGGATGCCATTCAATTCCATAAAAGGTTTTATAATGTTGTACTTCCAAATGCTATTTTTTTATCCCTCTGACAGGGTGAAGTGGCATTTCAGGAGTATTATGCAAAAAATGCACCAGAATGTGAGGGGCGTCTATTCTGGGAAGAGAGCTGAAGCGTCGCATTGAGTTGCAGAAAACATTCGCAAAAAAACATGCGATGTGATACCCCAGACAAAAGGTCTCAATCAGAATTTGTCCGAGAAACAACTCTCATTTTTTAAATAGTATCTATGTAGGAACGGCTTTTTGGATGTGACTTTCGCTTCAACCGCATCTGGGAATCCGCTTTCACAGTGTTTAGCCGAAAGAACGAGAAAACCATGTCGAAAGTATTACTTCGTCCTGCAACCTACGAAAATCTGCGTGAAGCAGTAGACCTCGTCTTCGAGATATTCCCCCTTGATTTACGGGGAAAAACCGTTTTGATAAAGCCCAATGTACTTCGGGCGACAAATGCGGAAGAAGGGGTCGTCACACACCCTTCAGTGCTCCGTGCCGTGGTGGAAAAGGTCGAATCCATGGCGCCTGCATCGTTGGTTGTGGGGGACAATACCGGAATGATGAGCTATGGCGCGAATGAGGAGAGTTTCAAGAAAACCGGACTGATGGAAGCGGCCATGGGTTATTATGAGAACATTGGAAACGATTCGGTGAAACTGGCTTTTAATCCGGATTTCGTGCCCACGGTGAGCGTCTCACGGGCGGTTCTGGATGCGGATGTGATCATCAGCCTCCCCAAGTTCAAGACCCACGGCCTCACCGTCATCACCGGGGCCATCAAGAACAGTTATGGTTTTCTGCCCGGCGCTCAGAAGGCCAGACTGCACAAAAATGCGGGCAGCCCCGAAAGGTTTCACGAAATGCTGGTGGACATATTCAGACTTCGCGTTCCCGACCTTTTCCTGGTGGATGCCGTGGTGGGAATGGAGGGGAACGGACCGGCCTCTCCTGACCTGAGAGACATCGGCCTGATCCTGGCATCCGACAATGCCGTTGCCCTGGACGGCGTCATGGCCACCCTGATGGGATGTGATCCCGGCCTTCTTCGATTCCTTCAAAAGGCAATGGAAATGGAAC
The DNA here is from genome assembly GCA_018644785.1 of Deltaproteobacteria bacterium. The sequence continues at coordinate 1,394 of JABGPV010000331.1, forward strand.
TGGGGGATTACGATCCGGACATGAATGAAATCATTGGTAAATTGACACCCTTTGATGATTTCAAGCTGCCGCCCCTGGGCGGCGAAGCCATTCACCACAATGAGGCCATTCAGGACTTTCTTCACAAACGGACCCTTCTTCAACCTGACGTAGACCCTGAAAAATGTACCGCCTGTGGTACCTGCATTGAGCAGTGTCCCGTATCCGCCCTGTTTATGATAGATGAACTTCCCGAGGTGGATACAGAGATCTGTATTACCTGCTTCTGCTGTCAGGAGATGTGCCCTGAAAAGGCCATTGAGCTGACATGAGCCGTAGGACCTCGTCAGGCGAACTCAATAACTGCTTTCATTTTGTCGCGGTCTGTCCTTTTTCAGGAAGTCGGATTGCTTCTGGCTATCGTTCAGTGGCTGCCAATTTTTGTTGCCTTCATTAAGGGACCGAAAACCCTCAGAAGATGATGGAGTCCTATTAAGCGATTTGGACTGACTCTTGGCTCCCGAGCCCTGCAAACTCTCCCAGGAACCTGATCCACCCGCAGGCTTGGGCGGCGGTGGAGGTGGCGGCGGAGGTGTGGACGGGGTGTTCTCCCGGACAGTTCGTTCAACCGTCCGGCTCAGAACGTCGATCAGTTCATCGGCGTTTTTTGCCGGCACATATCTGCCGCCGCCCGCCTGCGCCACCCCCTGGAGCTGCTTCTCTTCCTTGGAACCGGGCTTGATGCCGAATCCGATCACTTCAATGGAAGTGGACATACCCCCCTCACCACCCCCGCCGCCGGTCAAGGGGGGCCGGGTCCGGGGAATTTCAGGGCCCGGCAGACTGTTGTCCCCGACAACCCGCCACCCCTGGCGGGTCTTTTCCCACAGCCAACGGATGATCAGGTTCCGTTCCACTGCCGAGCCGTCGGCTGCGACCCGGGCCTTAATGTTGAATGTGGTCTCGGTGACCATATACCCCTGCCTGCTACTCGATCTCATGTTATCAATTCTGATTCTGATGTCATTCCACAGAGAGAAGGTCTCGCCGGTTTCAGCCTTAATCCGATTAACGAGATCATGGCCGGCCCAAGACACGCCCGGCTTGAAGATGCTCAGCACCAGATTCAAATCTTTTTGCTCCATTCCCCTGACGAATCGACCGATCTCTGTTTTGATCGCTTCAACGTCCTGGTTGGCAACAGCCGGATCGGACATCAGGGAGAGGCTGGTTAGGAGGGAAATAGCTACAATCAGCCTTGTCAATGGCTTGGTTCCGTTTATCATCATATCCCCCTTTAATTCCACAACCAGTAGTAACGTGAGTCAAACCATCCCGGGTATGTCCAGGTCCCGTCCGGCTTTTGAACCGCACCCATTCTACGCAGTTGCCCCAGGGCGTTCACTCTTTGAAAGCTGGATTTGCTGACCTTGAGATCATTGAAGGTCTTCACCTGTAGAACGAAGGCAGCCCATTCCCCAAAACCCAATTTGTGGTGAAGCTCGTGGATCAGCGTGCTGGCCGCTTCACCCAGATCAGCATCGGCCCGGGTCAGGTCGGTCTTATTAAAAGCCCCCATGCTGAAGAATTGTTCGTAAAGGGTCATATTGCCCAAGCGGGAGCACGAAGCCACAGCCGAAGAGCTGAGCATGCTCTTCTTCTGATAATACAGGGGCGCTTTCCAGGCCTCATCGGCATATTTCCGGAACAGGGCGATGTTGGGATCGGCAGGGTTGGTCCTTTCAAGTTCGTCGGCTCGTTTCCGCAGGTAGACGACAACCTTTTTGAGCACCACCTTCCGATTTTTTGCGTTGGGCAGGTTGGAAAAATGCCAGTTGGGCGGGAACATCTGAACGCCCTGTTCCTGACGGTTGATATTCTGGGCCGCCTGAATGGGGTTTCCCCGACAGCTTTCACCGCCGTCGCTCAATACGATCAGTTTCCCCTTGAAACCGGTGCCGTTAAGTTGAAGATATTCTCCGGCCTTTTTGATGGCATATGCCAAAGGCGTGCTTCCGCTGGCCCCGAAATTGAGCCCCCCGATAATCTTCTGAGGGTCCTGGGTCAGACCAACCCGCCGTTCGCACTTACCGCACCCGCCAAAGTTGAACAGGCAGATTTCAATACCCTGGTCTTTCAATGTACCGGAACTTGACAAAGCCTGAACGCCGGCCCGGACCGCTTTCTTGGCCGCCACAAGTTTTTCGCCCTTCATGCTGCCCGACGAATCCACCACAAACGCGATGGACAGGTTGAGAGCCTGCGCTGTCCCCGCCCACCCCAAAATCAGAAGTATAGCCACTGCAACAATTCCTGATCGTTTCACAACACTCTCCCGGTATTATGATGGTTGTTATTGCCAACGGAAATTTTCGCATAAATGCGGATGAAAGCAAAATTGTTTTTATGTTCAGGTTATGCTATTCTCTAATGCTTGTCAAAGAAAATCTTATTGATATATTTAAGGTTTTTATGAAAAAGAGTTTCGCCATGACCAAAGGTGTAGCGCCTCTTCACGCCATTTATATTCACGGGTTGACCCTTTTTTTTCTACTTTTGGTTATTCCCGTGGCGGATCGAGTCCGGGCGGATGATGAAAAAGATGGATTTGCAGCACTGCGGGAGAAAATGGTTTCCCGGCAGATCGAAGCGCGAGGGGTTACCGATCCGGACGTGCTCAAAGCCATGAAAATTGTGCCCAGGCATCTTTTTGTTCCCACAAAATATCAAAAAAATGCTTACGGGGACTATCCGCTGCCCATTGGTAAAGGTCAGACCATCTCTCAACCCTATATTGTGGCCTTCATGACAGCCGAACTGCACGTAAAACCAAATGATCGGATACTTGAAATCGGTACGGGATCGGGATATCAGGCGGCTGTTTTGGCGGAACTGGGGTGCGAAGTCTATTCCATTGAAATCATAGGGTCTCTTGGAAAAAGAGCAAAAGAAACGCTGGGGCGGTTGGGTTACGGGAACGTTCACATCAAGATCGGTGACGGTCACAAGGGTTGGCCTGAAAAAGCGCCTTTTGACGCCATCATAGTGACATGTGCCCCTGAAAAAATCCCGCAATCCCTGGTTCAACAGTTGAAGGAAGGGGGGCGCATGATCATTCCGGTCGGTGAATCCGGGGGAATCCAGCACCTGGTATTGGCTGTGAAAAAAGGAGGTTGCCTTGCTTCCCGCAGGGTCCTGCCGGTTCGTTTCGTTCCCATGGTCGAGAGCCCCCCCTAGGAAGACTCATTTCACCGGTCTGGCCTCCCCTAAAACCGACCCCTGTTTCTTACCCATAATCGGTTTTTTGATTGACATTAGTGATTTTTTTGAGATAGTAATATACACCGTTTGATATAGTGAAAGGGAAGGATATGCCTGATCATAAAAAACAAACACCTGACCAACAAAGCATCCTGGTCATTGACGATGAGGAAACCATCCGCCTGTTGCTCCGGACCATCCTGGAGCGCGAGGGATACCGGGTACTGGAAGCCCCCGACGGAAACGAAGGGCTCAAACAATTCACCAAAACCCCCACCGACCTGGTCATCACAGACCTCATCATGCCGGGGAAAGAGGGCATCGAAACCATCCGTGAACTTCGCCAGAAGTTCCCGGGTGTCAAAATCATCGCCGTTTCCGGCGGTGGCCGAATCGGCCCTAGTTCCTATCTCAAAATGGCCAAAGGGGTCGGGGCTTTGCGCACCTTGAGCAAACCCTTTGATAAAACAGTTTTATTGGAGGTGGTTAAGGAGGTCATTGAAATGGATATTTGAATTCGGTGTTTTCCTTCATTTCTTTTCAGTCCGTCCCCATCCAACTCTAAGGGAACTTCCAAAAAATAATCTACGCATCCTGTTTGCCCTTTTGCCCGTCTTCTACGTTGTGATAACAGGCACA
>JABGPV010000332.1 GCA_018644785.1 Deltaproteobacteria bacterium
CTTTTACAGCTGGCTGAATGTTAACGAACAAAAGTGGGATCAGCTGGTCAGCCCGGGAGAACTGATCCTGATCTGCGATGTGGGCGGGGGCACCACGGATTTCACCCTCATCACGCTACGGGAAAAAGACGGAAAGCCTGTATTTGAAAGGATTGCCGTGGGGGATCACCTGATTCTCGGCGGGGACAACATGGACCTGGCCCTGGCCCATCTCTCGGAGGGCCGGCTTCAGGGCGAGCAAAAGAAAAAATTGAGCATGGGTCGTTGGCAGTCCCTGTGCAACCAGTGTCGCCAGGCCAAAGAAGACATACTGGGGGAGCTTGAAGATGAAAAAACCATCACCCTCATCGGTGAAGGCCGAAAACTGATTGCCGACACCCAAACCAGCAAACTTAATCGTTCGGATGTGGAAGAGGCTATTCTGGACGGATTCTTTCCTCTGGTCTCCCCTGACGAATCGCTCGATCTGAAACCGCGTCAAGGCATGACGGAGTTCGGTCTTCCCTATGCCCAGGACCCTGCCATCACACGGCACTTGGTCCGGTTTCTGGAACAGCATCGAGAAGACTTAAAAGAAACCCTTGATCGAGACAGCATTGAACCGGACCTGATCATGTTTAACGGCGCGGCACTCAAACCCGCCATCCTTCAGGAGCGTATCCGGGCCGCCGTCTCCACGCGGTTTCATGGAACAGAGGATTCTCCCCCGAGGATGCTGGTGAACCCGGATCTGGATATTGCGGTCGCCCTGGGCGCATCCTATTACGGGCGGGTCCGAAAGGGATACGGCGTTCAGGTGGACAGCGGCAGTGCCAGAGGCTACTACCTGGGTGTTCACCTGTCTGAGAAAACAGCCCCCAATGAAAAAAACGGCCATCATGACCCTGAGACGGCCATCTGTCTGGTGGAACGGGGCATGCCCGAGGGAACCCGGAACGAACTCCATGACAAGCATTTTTCCGTTCTGGCCAACCAGCCGGTTCGGTTTCACCTGTACAGTTCCAGCTATCGCTCAGGAGATGCAGTGGGCGACGTCATCCCCGTGGACGAAACACTGACCACCCTCCCACCCCTTCACACGGTGATCAAATTCGGGAAAAAAGCCAAAGGGGGCGTCTCCATCCCCGTAAAAGTGGAAGCCCATTACACCGAAATGGGAACACTTGCCCTGTGGTGCCAATCTTTAAAAAGCCCTCACCGCTGGCGTTTCCAGTTTCAGCTGCGCACCATAGAGCAGCCTGTCGAGGTATCGGACAGGGAGGTGTTTGAAGAATCCCTTGTAAATGAGGTTATTTTACAGATCAGAGACACCTTCTCCGGAAAGCCGGCCAAAACCAAAGTCCCCCGTCTCATCAAGGACATCACCCAAACAGTCAACACGCCAAAGGAAAAATGGCCTCTCGAATTTATTCGCCGAATGGCCGATGAGCTCATGGGTCTGGACTCATCCTGCAAGCGCGGCATTGAACACGAAAGCCGTTGGCTCAACCTGATCGGATTCTGCATGAGGCCCGGGTTCGGGGATGCCCTGGACGAACACCGTATGGAAAAATTGTGGAAATCTTTCCATACTGGGCCGTTTCATACCAAGAATGTTCAGGTACGGTCAGAATGGTGGGTGTTGTGGCGCCGGATTGCAGGGGGCCTTTCCGCAAGCCAGCAGCGCCAGATATTCTTGAGCATTTCATCTTTGGTAAAGCCTGGAAAAGGTGGGAAAAAACCCAATCTCGCACCCCAGGAAGAAATGGAACTATGGATGACACTGGCCAATCTGGAACGACTTTCCAAAGAGGACAAGGCCGCCAGGGGCAAACAGTTGGTCAAGAATCTTCACCCCAAAAAATCCCGACCCCAGCAGTGGTGGTCTTTATCCAGGATCGGTGCGCGGGAACCCCTTTACGGCCCCATTGACCGGATCATTGCTCCCGGGCTGGTGACCACCTGGATCAAAACCATCCTGAGTCAAAACTGGAAAGACCCTCGACCCGTGGGAATGGCCCTGTCACAGATGGCGCGGCTCACCGGAGACCGAAAACGGGACCTGGACCCCGAGGTCATTCAAAACATCATCGATTGGCTTTCACCCCACGAATGGGCAACCTTACATATCCGTGTTCTCAAAGAAGTGGTTCCACTGGCCAATCTGGAGGAAACCCGGATGTTCGGGGAATCCCTGCCCTCGGGGATTCATCTGCGGGTTGAATAGGACCTTTGGAAACCCCGATTAAAAGGATAATCGTATGGGGCCGTTTGAAAGAGAGTACAAAACAATGGAAAAACAAGGTGTAGTAGAGGAGCTCTGATATGATTTCACAGGTTGCCAAGGATGCGTTAAGAACCGTTTTGGGTAATGATTGGTACCTGGATCAACCGGAAGACATTGCCACCTATTCCTATGACGGGTTTCTTCCGGAATTCGCGCCGGATGCGATTCTGGTCCCTGAAACCGCGGAGCAGATCGCCCAGATCATGAAAATTGCCAACAAAGATAACATCAACATCATTCCCAGGGGGGCCGGTACCAATATCTGCGGCAGTTCGGTGGCGCGGGAGGGGGGCGTCGTCATGGCCTTTCACCGCATGAACAAAATCCTGGAGATTCACAAGGAGAGCATGTGTGCAGTGGTTCAGCCCGGCGTGATCAACGGGGATCTGCAAAAAGAAGTGGCGCAATATGATTTGATGTATCCCCCGGATCCGGCCAGTATGTTTGTTTCCACCATCGGCGGGAACGTTTCCCTGAACGCGGGCGGTCCCAGAGGGGTCAAATACGGCGTCACCCGGGACTATCTGCTGGGGCTTGAGGTGGTGCTCCCTTCAGGTGAAATCATCAAGACCGGCGGGAAAACCCTCAAAAACGTCAGCGGTTATGACTTGACACGGCTCCTGTGCGGATCTGAGGGGACCCTGGGGATTTTCACTGAAATCATCCTGAGGCTTGTTCCCCTGCCGTCTGCCAAAACCACTCTTCAGGCCGCCTATGGGGACCTTGACGATGCCGCCACCACGGTCACCGCCATCATGGCCGCGGGCATGGTGCCCACCACCCTTGAACTGATGGACCGAACGGTGCTCGATGTGATCAGCGATTACGGCGGCGCGCAATTTAATAGCGATGCCGAGGCCCTGCTGCTCATCGAGGTTGACGGGGACAGGGACCTGGTCAATAAGCAGGGCGAACGGATCGAAGCGCTGTGCCGGGAAAAAGGGGCCATTGCCGTGGATCGGGCCCACACCCCCGAGGAGGCGGAAAAACTGTGGCAGGCAAGAAGAACGGCTTTTGGCGCCGTGGCAAGCATGCGGCCCAACTGCATTGTGGAGGACGTTACCGTCCCGGTCAAAAAGCTGCCTGACATTATTCGAAAAGTGGTGAAACTCACCCGAAAGTACGATCTGAAAATCGCGGTCCTTGCCCATGCCGGCGACGGCAATCTTCATCCCCTGATCATGACGGACCTTCGTGACCGGGAAGAGATGGACCGGGTAGACCAGATGCTGGAAGAACTCTGTGAAGCGGCCATTGAGATGGGGGGGACGTTATCCGGAGAACACGGCATCGGTATCGCCAAAGCCCGTTTCATGAATATGGAATTCAGCGAAACCTCTCTAGAACTTATGCGGGGCATCAAACGGGTTTTTGACCCCAACAACATCCTGAACCCGGGTAGCTTTCTGTAGCCCTCTCAACATGAAAGGAAACGGATAATATGGAGATGAGTCTTATTTCCGCTGAATTTGGCCAATGTATCAAATGCGGCCTCTGCCTGGCCGACTGTCCCGTCAGTCATGAACTTTTCTTAGAAAAATACACCCCGAGGGGAAAAATTCAACTGGCCAGGGCGTACAGCCAGGGAGAAGCGGCCATCAGCGATCACTACCGGGACATATTTGCCAGGTGCCTCCTGTGCGGCGCATGTTCCGTGACATGTCCCAGCGGTGTGGACCTTACCAAAGTGTTTACCCACATGCGGAGAGAGATTACCGAAATAAAGGGAATATCGCCATCCATGAAACCCGCCGTGGATTCACTCATGATGCATCACAATATTTCCCGTGAAGACAACGAAGAAAGGGGAGACTGGCGGGAGGAAATCAAGAACCTTCCCGATCATCAGTACGAAAAACCCAAAGCAAAGGTGGTATATTTTGTGGGATGCGTGGCATCTTTTTTCCCCATGGCCCAGGCCATCCCTCAGAATATGGTTCGGATACTGTCGGCGGCCCATGTGGATTTCACCGTTCTGGCGGGGGATGAATGGTGCTGCGGCTTTCCCCTGATAGGAGCGGGTGCAGTCGAAAGCATGGACAAATTCGTACGGCACAACGTTCAGAAAGTACGATCACTTGAAGCCGAAAGCATTGTCTTTTCATGCCCCTCATGTTATCGGATGTGGCGGGAATATTATCCCAACGACATCAGGTTGTTCCACTCCACCCAGTTCATCGAACAACTTATCGATGAAAACGCCCTCTCTTTCAACGGGCTCCCCGGGTCCGTCACCTATCACGACCCCTGCGATCTCGGTCGAAACGGGGGGGAATACGATGCACCCCGAAAAATCTTAAACGCCATTCCCGGCCTTGAAATGGTTGAAATGGAAAACATCCGCGCCAAGAGTGTCTGCTGCGGCGGTGGCGGTAACCTGGAAATGACGGACCCCACCCTTTCGGGAAAATTGGCCCGGGGGAAAATCGCTCAAATCACGAAAACCGGTGCTGAAACCGTGGTAACCGCCTGCCAGCAATGTGTGAGGACCATCAAAGGCCGTGTCAGGCGGGAAAAAATGGATCTTGAAGTCATGGATATTTCGACCGTGGTGGCCCGGGCGCTCTTAAATGTCTAGGGTCAAAAAAGAACGTCTTCCCCAGGGTACTCAGGGGAAAGGATACCCCCCGGGCTATTTATCATGGGTCGTCTGGGGGCTGGGCGCCGCTTTTTATCTGAGCGGATTTTTTCAGCGGGTGGCGCCCGCGGTCATGACCGATTATCTGATGGTCGACTTCCAGATAGGGGCCGCGGCCCTGGGAAACCTTTCCGCCTACTATTTCTACAGTTATGTGGCCATCCAGATTCCCACAGGCATTCTTGCCGATGCATGGGGGCCCAGAAAACTGCTGACCGCCGGCTCCTTTGTCGCGGCCCTGGGCGCCTTTCTGTTTGCGGCAGCCCCCACCATCCTGGTGGCCAACGTCGGACGTCTCCTCATAGGCGTTTCGGTGGGCGTGGCCTGGGTTTCCCTCTTGAAACT
>JABGPV010000333.1 GCA_018644785.1 Deltaproteobacteria bacterium
CGAATTGCCCCGTATGTTCCGGCCGGGTTTTAAAAATGTTGTCAAATGACTGCAGCATGGCGTCGGGCATGCCGCCCGGGCATCGGGCAAGAACAATGACGGCACCTCCGGGTTTTGTGGTCATGAGGGAAGCGGGAATAATGGGTTTCATGATCTGGGGGCCTTCGTCGTAGGGCTCAGCCGACACAATGGTGACATCCGCCGCTTCTTTCATTTGAAAGGCATAGTTCTGTTTGCTTCTTTCGATCCCTGTCTTGTGGGCTTCTTTAAAATGCCCGGCCACCACATCAACCACCCGCTCACGGGCGTCAAAGATGCAGTTGACAATAAAGTTCAGACCCGCCGCTTCCGCCATGCGGCAGACCTCGCGATAGAAGGGGTTGGTTTCGGTATGTCCCAGAACACATCCCGGCTCCGGTGTGTAATGAAAGTGATGTTCACTGATGGATTTAAAATCGGCGACCCCGGGGAAGAGAATCTTGGCGCCGCCACCAAACCCGTTCATGGGGTGGGGAAAAATGGATCCGACACCGATTTTAAGTTGAGCCCGGGCCACAAAAGGGTTAATGGCGACTTCTTCCCCCGTGGAAAGCCTTCCGATGGGTACCAAGTTGTTGGCATGACAGTCATGCTGGACCACACGGTATTCCCGAAGAACAGCTTTTCCCACCTTGGCCTCAAGCTCTTTTTCCGAGGCAAAACGATGTGTGCCAAGGGCTACCACGATGGTGATGCGTTTTGGAGCGACTCCGGCTTTGATAAGCGCATGAAGGATGGGTGGAAGCATCTGATAAACCGGCGTTGCGCGGGCTGGATCATCCACTATAATGGCCACTTCTCCATCATTTTTAACCATCTCAGAAAGCGTGGGGGTTCCTACGGGGAAAGCCAGAGCGTTTTTTACCAGATTCCCGACGGGCGTTGCAGGTGCGGCCCCGGTGATCCGGGTGTGTTTTAAAACGGTCCATTCCGGCGGTAGGGAAAAGGTTTGCTTGTCTTCGCCATAATAGAGGAAATAATTATTCTGCATAGGGTCTCTTATGATGGAGGGTTATGATTTTTTTAGGAAGATTTCTCCGTTGTGTCAAGGTTCATTTTGTTTTTTTCGGAAACATGCACAACACGCAACGATGATTCTGGATCCAGGTGTACATCACGCTGCGGATACGGTATTTCAATTCCATGCGCTTTGAGGGTATCCCAGATGCTGAGCATGACTTCGCTGGTGATATTGGCGACCCCGTTTTGGGGGTCCCGAATCCAAAAGCGCAGTTGCAGATCTATGGAATTGTCTCCGAATCCCACCAGCAGGCATTTCGGCGCCGGGTTGTTCAGCACTCTTTCGATGTCTTTGGGGGCATTTTTGATGAGTTCCATCGCTTTATGGGGGTCCGCATCATAGGAGATGCCCACCGGCACCTTGATTCGGATTTTCTGGGTGGAGTAGGACCAGTTGATGACCTGCTGGGTGATGAGGTCTTCATTGGGGATCAGGTATTCTTTTTCATCCCGGGTGACCACTGAGACGCAGCGGCCCCCCATGTGTTTGACATAACCATATACGTCCTGCAGTTGCACCACATCCCCCGGTTTGACGGATTTGTCCGAGAGCAGGATGAGGCCGCTGATGAAATTTCCCACGATCTTCTGCAATCCGAATCCGATACCCACGCCGATGGCGCCGCTTAACAGCGCCAGGGCCGACAGATCAATCCCCACGCTGTTTAAGGCCACCAGCGTCACCATGACGATCATGACAATATTGAGACTTTTGGTGAGCATCAGACGGGTGGACGGGGACAGTGCGGAGACGGTGGCCAGCTTCTTTTCCATGAGTCCACTGACCCAGTTGACGCCTCGAAGGAGGATGAACAGGACAAAGATGGCTTTGATGAGGGAAAGCAGTGTGAGCTTGACGTCCCCGATGGTAAACCCGATACCCGCCAGCAGTGAAACGGTTTTATCCAGGACGCCAAGAATATTGAGGGCCGCAAGCAGCCAGCATGCTGCGGCAATGAGTCTGGACCAGAACCGGTCCGGAATGACGGAAGTGGCCAGTTGTATCACAACCCAGGCCATGGACAGGTTGAGGGCCAGGTTCAGCAGGAATATTCGGTGCCCGATCCAGTCAATGGTCCGAATGCTCAGCCAGAGCACAAATATGCTGAAAATAAGGGGGAGCAAGTCCAGGAACCGGCCCAGAATTCCCGTAATGAATCTTCCCTTGACAACGTCTTCTTTTCGTCTGGATAAAATGATGCGTCGGATCCATCGGCCCATAATGGATCCAACGATCCATGCCACCAACAGGAAGGAGACCTGCTCCAGGATCTGGACGAGGTTTTCCCAGACGAAGATATTGGACATGACCCAGGTTTTTAACGCCAGCAGTTGTACCAGAAACGTATCGTAGTTAAAAAATGAATTCATAGTGTCGCTTGGGGAGCCTTTCTACAACGCCTCGAGGAATTGGTGTTTGACCGGGTCCACGTCCACATGAATGACGGAACATTTCTCCGAGCCGATGGCCCGCTTGATGGCGGTTTTGAGCCCTGCCGGGTCTGACACCCTTTCTCCCATGGCGCCCATGGCCTGGGCGATCAAATCAAAGCGGGTATTCCATTTGTATTCATCCGGGCTTTCAGCCTTTGATGCTTCTTTTTGAATAGAGAGCGAAGAAAACGGATCGGGTTTTACGGGTTCAGAGGTGTTGTCATTGAGCACAATGAAAATGACCGGCAGATCTGTTCGTATGCTGGTTTCGATTTCTCTCTGGTTCAGGCACATGGCGCCGTCTCCCATGATGGCATAGACCTGCCGTTCCGGAAAGGCCGCTTTGGCCCCGATGGCATGGGGGGAACCGGATCCCACATATCCCATAATAGGGGCGTCGAGGATGGTATTGGGAACACGCACCTCATGAAAATAATGGCCCCAGGCGAGGGCCTTCCCCCCGTCAATGACCAAAATGGCGTCGTCATCAAATATCTCTTGGCAGACGGCGGGCACCTGGGCCGGATTAAGCGGTGCATCTTTGTCATCCAACTGCTTATCCAGTTTTTTACGTATGGTGCTGCAAGCCTTTTGATATGTTTTGATTTTCTTTTGGCGCTCCTCAAGATCGTTGACCTCTTTGATCTTTTTGAGTGACTCAATCAGCTCCATGAGGAAGCCCTTCACATCGGCTTGAACCGCCAGGTCGGTGGCCCTGGTTGAACCCAGGATCTCCGAATCCAGATCCACCTGAATCAGTTTCTGGGAAGAAGCGGGAGCCCATTGTGGCGGGACGCCCCAGCCATCCGTCTCACCCATACGGGACCCCAGGACCAGGGCCACATCGGCATCATTACGGATGCGGGTGACCACCTCTTTGTAAATCAAGGGGATGGCCTGCTCTAATCGTTCATCAACTACTGATCGGGCGCTCCAACTGGTGGTGATCGTGGCGCAGAGAAGGGTTGCCAGTTCCTGAAGCTCGGAGAAAGCTTGTGCATGTACAACACCACCACCCGCATGAATCATGGGCCGCTTGGCGCCGGACAGCATGCGGGCCGTTTTTTCCACCTGTTGGGGATTGGCGGGCATTGAATTGTATGTTTGGTAACCGGAGGGCGGGCGAAACCATGCCGGATTGAGATCATAGTCGGTGCTCATGATATTTTCAGGGATATCGATGTGCACCACACCGGGCCGGCCCATTCGGGATTTCCTGAGGGCGGTCTGCAAAATTTCGGCGATCCGGGTGTGACTCGTGACGTTGCAGCTCCATTTGGTGATGGGCCGGGTGGCTTCAACTTGCTGGAAATATTGAAATGTACCCCCCCTGTCCGGATAGCTGATGCCCTCGCGACGGGTGCTGGTAATCAACAGGATACGATTCCCTTCCGCGTTCTCCAGGGCAACACCGGTGAGCACATTGGCCACGCCCGGACCGTTGCTGGCGATGCATACTCCCAGTTTTCCGGATACCCGTGCATAGGCACCGGCCATATGCACCCCATTGGATTCGTGCCTTGGGGTCACCAGGCGGATGCCGTTGGGCTTAAGGCTTGAATAGAGGCCGAAATAGGAGCCGTCAATGATGCCGAAGACCGTATCAATGCCTTCGGCTGCAAGGATTCTGGAAACAATACCGCCGCCTTTGATGGTTTCTTTTTTTTGGGGAAGCCTTGGGATTTTCATGATTTTTTTCCTTTATGCAATTTTTCGGGTATCCAGATAGAACCTGAAGACGTCTTCGCTGGTCTTGAGGGGGGTATAACCGAATTCATTTTTCAGCTTCTGATTGCTTAAGACGGGCCGATATTTCAGAAAGACCACCTGTTCCGGTCCATAGGGCGGCAGGTTGTCGTTCAGCAGCTCAAAAAGCGGGCCGATGTTTTCAGGTAGAATCTGCCCGAGCTGGTTCTGGGCTTTGTGAAGTTTTTCCACAAGCGGATGGACACTCCTGGGGAGGAACCCCGTGAGCATATCCTGGACCAATTGAAAGTTCATGATGACCGGGCCGATGATGGACGGGATGGATTTCTTCATGTCGGATTGAAACCCCTTGATTTTCTGAAATAACCCAAAGAGTTTTTCAAGAAGGGTATCTGAAACCGCCACATACCGTTTTTCCAGAATACCGGCGATCTGTTTCATGGTCAAGGCGCCATCCCCTGCAAGGTTGTAAATCCCTGTCTTATCTTCCATGATGCCCTTTTTAATGCAGTTGACCACATCCTGATCCCAGATAAACACAAAAGGAGAGTCGGATCCTTTGATACCGAGGACGATTTTTTTCTCAAAAAGGTTGGTGATCTGGTTGCTGACATTTTCTCCCAGAATGGTACCGGGACGAAATACAATCTGTTTCAACTGGGGATACTGGGCCCGATATTCCGCCAGCATTTCTTCAACCAGCCGTTTGTGGTAGGAATAGGGAAATTCCCTGTTTCCTCTGATGGGGTCATCCTCCGTCAGCAAGGCCTGGTTATCGGCATGGTAGCCGTAGGCGGCGCCACTACTGGTGACGATGATTTTCTTCACGCGGTTTTCGATGCAGGCGTTCAAGATATTCTGGGTGCCGATGACGTCAACGGAATACGTAAGGTCATGGGAACTCCCTTTGGGGGGTGTCACAATGGTGGCCAGATGGACAATGGCGTCGACCGAATGGGCTTTAATGATCCTGTTCATCTCCAGAGACCGGACATCGGCTTTCAAATAGGTGAT
>JABGPV010000334.1 GCA_018644785.1 Deltaproteobacteria bacterium
ATGGATCACTTTGTTCAACGCATGGATCTTGAGGATTTCAATTTTGAAAAATTCCAAGTTCAGGCCTACTTCTGTGCGGCCATCTCCAAGGTTTTGGGAGAGATCATAGGCTATGAAGAATCTGCAGATCTATACACTGTGTCAATCCTGCAAAATATCGGGAAGCTAGTCCTGGCAGTCTACTTTCGAGAGAAATTCAGGGAAATCAATGCCTTAAAAATCTCAGAAGGGCTCGTAAGCAGGATAGCGGAACAGCGAGTATTGGGGATTACCCACGGGGAAATCGGCGCGGTTGTCTTGGAGAAATTCAAGATACCCAAGGAGATCTGTAATGCCATAAGGTTTCACGATGTATTGGGGCGAATTGTCCCCGAAGGATCCGATTTTGAATTGGAGTTTGTGTCGAGAGAATCGAGCAGGTTGGTGGCGGGATTCACACTTCCGAAAAAGATGAACGCTCAGGATATTATGGATCGACTGAGGGGCACGGTCGATGAAGGCCGAAAGAGATATCGGGAAAATATGAAAGAAGTCCTACATTCCAAGGGGGGATACAGGGAAGCCTTTGAAACCCTGATAAATCAAGCTGTCGGGTTGATTCGCAGGGATCTGAAAGTTTTTTTGAGGGAAAGAAAGCCGTAAGCGAGAAACCCTGAACCCTTACCGCATGCTTCTCCCGCAAACGTCCCTGTTGTGAATTTTCTGTTTTTCTGTCATTACCTCCATATCTTGGAAACGAAGAATCCCTTCTTTCACGAAGAATTCTCCTATGGGACGCTGAAGATTACGTTGCTTGCCGAGAAGGGCCATAAGCTGGAACCGGGACAAATAGCCTAAACGGATAGCACGCTCACCGAATTTTCCCTTGAGGTTCCTCCGCAACAAAATTCTCTGAATTTCATGATGCGAAATCATTTCCCAATCCAATGCGATTTGCCCGATGAGGGGGCGTTGGCGCCTTTGCCAGGTTATTGCCCTTATAAGGGTGCGCCAGGAAATAAGACCGGAGTAATAGAGAAATTGCCCGAGCAATAGCTCTCGCTTGGGGATTTCCTTGGTGTAAAAAAGTTCTGAAAAATCCCTTCTTGCCTGGTGCCTTGAATTGGTTTTGTTGTTCTTTTTTTTAACGCTTGATTGGCCCCGCAGGAGAACCGCTCCTTTATTTCTAACAATGGGAATGAGCCTTTCATACGCCAGGGTTACCTCTCTGAAGTGGTCACCCATTTTGGCTTCATCCCTCCCTAGGGCTTTCGCACGGTCAGGGTGTGTTTCGAGGGCTTTCTTCCTGTAGGCAGACCTAAGCCCTGACGGCTCGAGATACTTCAAGAAATCCAGAGAGATCTCCACTTTCGAGCCAAAAAGAAGGCCGCATGCATCAAAAACCTCTGGTATGGATAAAGCGATCAACAGCTATTGCCCTTTCTCTTTAACTTAACAATTATCAACAACATATTGTACATTTGTCAAGATAAAAAACTAGATATTGTGCCCTATCCCAAATGTATTTATCTCACTCCTCCCATCTTTCTCTTTTCCTCTCAGTTTTTCTGAGGATTGAGTAGGCACGGGAACATAGATTTCGGGCGTTCTCTTTGACTGCCAAAATATTTCTGTAGATCGCCTCTGAGGCTCCTTGCTTTCTTCGGTTTGCTTTTTTTGTCTGGAGGATTTCCGATCCCGTGGACAACAACGCCCGTATTTCCGCATAGGCGATATTGATCCCTTTCAATTTTTCCTCGGCCTTTTTTCTGAGCCTGGGATTATTTGTGAAACGATCAGGGTGCCAGACCCTGGCCATATCTATATACGCTTCCCTTGCCTCATCCATTGAGGGTTCATGATCAAGTTCAAGAATTTTATAACATTTTAAAATATCCATGACACCTAAAGTGGTTGGTCCAGGATTCAGGGTTATGTCTTTCAAAGTTTGTTGCTTAAAGGTTATCACTAACTTTTAAGGTTTCTTTTTCCGGAGAAGACCTCTGAAACTCGGAACGGCACTTAGCTTTGACAAGGCTGGAGATATTTATTTTCATCTGAAAATTATTTCCCCACCCGCTTTTTGCCATGCCGTCAGATACTTGTTCGTCTCCGGAGAGATATTGGCAAGCCCGACAACTTCCATCTGCTTTCCCCGCCATTGAGATAGATGTTTTGCCGCCTGTGGCGTAAGCTCGATGAGACCGTTTAGAGAAAGCCTGATCCCTCGCCACCGGGATAAACCCTCCGCCGCCTCGGGAGAAAGCTCGCTCAGGTGGTTGAGGCAGAGCCATTCACCCTCCCATTGAGACAACTGCTCTGCTATCGAGGCAGGTAATTCTGTGATGCCGTTAAGAAAAAGATCTTTGCCTTCCCATTGAGCCAAACATTTTGTCGCATTAAGAGAGAGCTCTGTGAGTTCATATTTACGACTTAGATCGCCAACACAGATCTCTTTCCAAATTCCCATATTTATTTTGTCTTGCCGTTGAGAATGTGCCTTTTCTTTCTTTGGTTTCTCTTTCTTTGGACTTTGTTTTTCCGATTTCTTACTCATTTTGTCTTGCCGTTCAAAATGCGCCTTTTCTTTCTTTGGTTTCTTTCCCTTTGGACTTTGTTTTTCTGATTTTTTATTCGAATTTTCCTGTTGAACTATCTTTTTCCAGATCTTTTCGAGAGCTGGAGCACGGGTCTTTTTTGTATCTATGGCGAGGTTATCGATCTCACTGGCTTTATTTTCAATGATGATGTCCATGCGCTTCCCTAACTTGGCAATATCGATACCATTGACGACCGGGGCCATCTGAATCTGGATTCCGGCTAACCGTTCAATGTAGAGTAGTTCTTCACTGCCGTCATGAAGCTGCTCAAGCGGTCCATTGAGCTTATTGATATATAAGTGACGCCGCCTGATAGTCCGAAGCCCTAACTCTATCCGTTTGCTTTTGAGGGCCTGCTGAAAGGTGGTTATCCCCTTTTCACGTTTTTCGATCAGGATTTCGTCTCTTACCTCTTGGATCCTGTTGCGGTAATAATGCTTCAGAGCCTGGATTTCCTCCTGCTTTTTGAGTAACGTGTCCCTGAGCCGGGTGGCTTTTTCCAGTTTATCAGCCAGCCCAAATGCCGTATGTTTAAACATCTTGGTCTGACCCGTGGTTTCAGTCTGCTGGGTCTTTTGGGGCAAAAATGAGGCATCTAAAGCCTTCGATCTCTCGTTGATATTGATGGGTTCGCTCTGTTGACTTGGAGATGAGCCGCCTGCGACGCTCCGATTTCGGTCGTTCATGAACCACAGGAGAAAGCCGGTAGCCGCGACAACAACGAGCAGTACGCCAATTACGATATATTTCCCTTTCTTCCCTTTGACATTCTCACCATCCTCAAGGTATTCGTTTTCGTACAAATCTTCATCGGTTTCATTGTGTTCTATGAGGTTATCACCCTCATCAGGCGCTGGTTTTTCTTCCAGTTCGGCGGTATCGTTTTGGTCTTTTCCCTCGTTTTTTACCCTCTGATCCGCTTCAGATATCTCCCCGTCTAATTTCTCCTCCTTACGCTCATTCATTATCTTCTCACTCTATTACAAATTCTGTAAAATAGACGTTGGCTACGGCCCCTTTTGAAAAAAGAGAATCCATTTTGGCGGCTATTTCGGTCCGCAAATCACCTTTTCCCTCGACGGTGTTGATATCTTCAAATTTCTTTGAAGAGAGTATGGTCAAAAGCGTGTCTTTTACCCGAGGGAGCTGGGCCCGCACTTGTTCGAACGTTGCCTGGTCTTTCAGTTCAAGATCCATCTTTACTCTCAAAAATCGCTTTCCGCCGGAGCCCGCAAGGTTTATTACAAAGGGGTTTATGGCATAAATGGGACCCAATCCCTTTGAGGGCGGTTCATTTTCAGTCGCCGATTCTGAGGTTATCACACTGCCGGCAGGCGACCCGGGCATCTTCTGCCAGAGGATATAGAAGCCCGCCCCTGCCGCAGCCATAAACAATACAAATCCGGCAATAATTATGATTAAAACTGTTTTTGATCCTCCTTTTTTCTCACCATCACCGTCTTTCTCTTCTACGAGATCCTCATTTCCATCGCTGTCCTTCGCCATTATCTTCTCCTTGCTTCCGTCTTTCATAATCTATTACTCCCCAAATGGATTTCCTTGGAGAGGGTTGTTGGACAATACCGTCAATATTTTGTCATTATCAGGGGGAATCGTTTTTCAAATCGCCCAGTTCAAAATCCACACTTACCCCAAAGAAAGCGGAGCAACACGGATTGGTGAAGGAATCCCCACTCATTGCCAATGATCGGCCTTTTCTGTTTCCTGAAAAACACAGCAAGAAGTTTTCTTGCAAAAATTATTCCACAAATGTGAATGTGTTACGAAAACGGCCATTTTTGGCCGAGTCCCTAATCCTGTGGCACCGTACTCGGCGGTGGATACAACGGATCCGGTATCTTGCTTATGGTTTCATTTTTCTCATCTGGGGAAACCAGGGCCGATCCATTCCTTAAGGCCATGGAGTCGGCACAGAAAATGCATTTAGCACTCTCGATAAGTGAATCAAGGGCGCTAAGTCCGCCCGCCCATATTGGCAGGATTCACGGCCGCCATTATGAGAAAATAAAACGGGGTCCTGTTTATGAATATTCTTGTTGTCGAAGATAATAAGACAACCCTGAGGTTGTTAGAAAAAAAGATCAATACCTGGGGCTATTCTGTTCATTTGGCAGAAAACGGAATAGAAGCGTTGGCAAAACTTGCGTCCTCGCCAATCGATATTGTGCTCACGGATTGGAATATGCCCGAAATGAATGGGCTGGAGTTGTGCCGGAGAGTAAGAAAGCCTGACATGCATTATATTTATCTTATCCTTGTGACCGGGAGGGACTCTCGTCAAGAACTGGTTCAAGGTCTTGAATCGGGGGCGGATGACTACGTTACCAAGCCGATTAATTTCGATGAGTTGCGTGCACGTATTGGTATTGGCGTCAGAATCATGAGGATGGAGAGGGAATTAGAACAAAAATATATGACCATTAAAAGAAACTATTTTCAGACAATTCAGATGTTTACAAATATTATTGAAACGTTCGACGAGGACCTGGGCGGACATTGCAAAAGAGTCGCACAACTCTCTCTTAGATTGGCAAAATGGTTTCCTGACC
>JABGPV010000335.1 GCA_018644785.1 Deltaproteobacteria bacterium
GGCAGGAAGGGGCATGGACCGATTTCAACCGCATGTTCCGCAAGTATTTCCTCAAAAGCACTATACCTGCAACGCTGGAAACTGTGGAAAAAAGAGAGACAAACGACAACCGGCAGGGGACGCTTTTCTCAACCGATTTCTGAACAACCCTTGTGACAAAGAGGTCAACAACAATGGATAATGGACAGGTGGCAAAGTTGCTGCGGTTTCGGTGGTCGATATTCTGGGTACTGGCGACGGCTTATCTGTTTGTCTATTTCCACCGCCTCTCCCTTTCCGTCGTGGCAAACGACATCGTACGGGATTTCAACACGTCAGCCGGGGTCATGGGGTTTTTGGGTTCCATTTATTTCTATTGTTACGCTGCCATGCAGCTTCCGGCGGGACTTTTGTCCGATTCCATCGGGCCTAGAAAAACCGTCACTGTTTTTCTTCTGGTGGCTGCTGCGGGAAGCATTCTTTTTGGCCTGGCGCCGGACATTTATACCGCTTTCGGGGGTCGCATACTGGTTGGGTTCGGGGTCTCCATGGTCTTCATCCCCACCATGAAGATTCTGAGCCAGTGGTTCCGGGCAAAAGAGTTTGCTTCCATGGCAGGCATCCTCAATGCCGTTGGTGGTGTGGGAGCATTGGCCGCCACCTGGCTTTTGGCGTTCATGACATCCGGCATGGGCTGGCGCACCTCATTTGTCATCATCGGCTGCTGCACCTTCTTCCTGGTTATTATGGTTTGGCTCGTGGTAAGGGATCGGCCCCAGGACCGTGGGTGGCCCTCTATCCAGGCCATTGAAAACATGGAAAATGCCGGCAATGCCAAACCGGAGGAAATCGGGCTTATGGAAGGGGCCAAACGGGTTCTTTCCAATAAACATTTCTGGCCGGTGGCCATCTGGTTTTTCTTCGATTGCGGGATCTTTTTTGGATTTGGCGCTCTGTGGGGGGGACCCTATCTGATGCACGTATACGGGTTAAGCCAAGGGGAAACAGGGGCCGTTCTGAGCATGATCGCCTATGGCATGATCGTGGGCAGCCCGCTGTTGGGGTTTGTTTCCGACCGGGTGTTGAAAAGCCGCAAAAAACCGTTCATCATATGCACCAGCATCCTGACATGCCTGCTCCTGTGCCTCTATCTGGTCCCTGCCGGACTGCCCAGGCCGGCATTGTATGCCGTTTTTCTTGTGCTTTCGGTTTGCGCTTCTTCCATCGTGGTCATCGGTTTTACCACGACCAAAGAACTGTTTCCCGTGGAAATCGCCGGCACTTCCGTCGGCACGGTCAATCTATTCCCTTTTCTGGGCGGCGCTGTTTTCATGCCTTTTCTGGGGTGGATACTGGACCTGTACCCCAAAACAGAGACAGGCGGATATGCTCTTGAGGGATACTCGGCATTGCTTCTGGTGCTGTTCATCTCGTCAGTTCTGGCGCTCATCTGCACCTTTTTCATGAAAGAGACCTGGAAATAAAATAAGATATCATCATGGCGATATTAAGCCTTCAGAACATCAGCCTGGCTCTTGGCGGACCGTTGATCCTGGACAAAGTCAATCTTCAAATCGAACAAAGTGAGCGCATATGCCTGGTGGGCCGAAACGGCGCAGGAAAAAGCACGCTCATAAACCTGATCAACAATGGGATCCAACCGGATTCAGGGGACATATTCCGCAAACCCGGCCTGGCCTTGGGAACCCTTTCCCAGGAAGTACCGCCACAAATCCAGGGAAAAATAATTGACGTTGTATCTTCCGGTCTAAAAGACATCCTTTCCAAAGATTCCCAGTATGCCTGGGGCATTCAAGCCCATGTCGAAAAGATCATCACCCGGCTTAAACTAGCGCCGGACACAGAATTCAGAACGCTTTCCGCCGGTATGAAGCGAAGGGTCCTTCTGGCGAAGACCATTGCGGAAGGTCTTGATCTGCTGCTGTTGGACGAACCCACCAATCACATGGATATTCCTTCCATTGAATTGATGGAAAATTTCCTGCTTCAGTACCCAAAAGCTCTCCTTTTTGTCAGCCACGACCGGGTATTTCTGGAAAAGCTGGCCACCCGGATCATTGAAATTGACCGGGGGCGTCTCACCTCCTGGGCATGCGATTACAGAACATACCTTGAGAGAAGAAGTGCACTCATTGAGTCTGAGGAAGAACATAACCGACAGTTTGATAAGAAGCTTTCCAAGGAGGAGATCTGGATCCGAAAGGGGATCAAGGCACGCCGAACCCGCGATGAGGGCAGGGTACACGCCCTCATGAAAATGCGTGAGGAAAAGCGGGCACGGCGTGAACAAACCGGCAAAGTACGAATGGCGGCCCAGGAGGCCGACCGATCCGGAAAAATCGTCCTCGAAGCGAAAAATGTGACGTACCATTATGATGACCACCCCATTATCAAAGCGTTTTCCACCACCATCCTGCGGGGAGATAAGGTGGGTGTTATGGGGCCCAACGGCTGTGGAAAAACGACCCTCATTCAGGTTCTTCTGAAAGAGCTGGAACCCTTTGAAGGCCATATCAGGCTGGGCGCCCGGGTTGAGTGCGCCTATTTCGACCAGACAAGAGAACAACTGGATCCGGAAAAAACCGTGATTGAGAATGTAACGGGGGGTGGAGACTTCCTCATCATCAACGGTAAAAGCAGACACGCCGTGGGCTACCTCAAGGAATTCCTGTTCACCCCGGACCAGATGCGAAGTCCCGTCAAAACCCTTTCAGGGGGAGAAAGAAACCGACTCCTTCTGGCCCGTCTTTTCATGAAGCCCTCAAATCTTCTGGTACTGGACGAACCCACCAACGATCTGGATGCTGAAACCCTTGAACTGTTGGAAGAACTGCTGTTGAATTATCAAGGGAATGTGCTTTTGGTAAGCCATGACCGTGCGTTCTTGAATAACCTGGTCACGAGCATTTTTGTTTTTGAAGGGAACGGCCGGATTACCGAATACATCGGCGGCTACGACGATTGGCTGAAACAGCGAAAAAAGAACAAAACAGAAATCCCCTCCAAGCCCGGGAAAAGTTGCACGAAAAAGCCCAAACCGAAACCCGAAGGCCGAAAAAAACTCACCTTCCGGGAAAACCGGGAACTTGAAGACATCCCTTCCCTGATCGAATCTCTTGAACAGGAACACGCCGTGCTTTTCGGCCGCATGTCGGACCCGGCGTTTTACAAAAATGAAGGCGGCGAAATTGCATACGCCAAGGAGCGGCTTCAATCCCTTGAAATCGAGCTTGAAAAAACCTACAAGCGATGGGAAACCCTTGATGCATTGAAGGAAATATATGATGACTAAGGATTTATTTCGTTGTATGGTACTGGAATGTTACGATCTCTTAAACTGAAATACATAATTTTTTCATCTGCCCTGTTACTCTTGTCTCTGAGCACTATTCTTTCAGCCCGGGCAGAACGCCCCTTCCCAAAACCAAAGGGCCTCGTTAATGACTTCGCCAACGTGATTCCCCCGGCGTATCAGCAGAAGATCGCCGATGTCACGGGAGCATTGCTTCAAAAAACGGGAATTCCCGTGGTGGTTGTCACCATGCCGGATATGGGGGGCGCGGAGTATAACGACTATGCCAACCGCCTTTACAGGGCCTGGGGAATCGGCAAAAAGGGAGAAGACAGAGGCGTCCTGATCTTTGTAGCAGTTAAGGAAAGAAAGATGTGTATTGAGACCGGTTATGGTGTGGAGGGGATACTCCCTGATGGCCTGGTCGGGGAGATACGCGACCGCCATATGACCCCTTATCTCAAACAAAACAAGTTCGGTGAGGGGTTGCTTGCAGGCACACTGGCCGTGGCCCAGGTCATTGCAAAGGCTTCAGGGATCGCGCTATCCGGTCAGATGCCGAAAAAAGCTGCCAAGAAACAGTCCGGATTTTCCTTTTTGCCGATTCTCATTATATTCATCATCGTTATGTTGATATCGAAAAGACGCGGCGGGTCCTGGTTCTTTTTCCTGGCCCTCCTCTTCGGCCTTGGCGGGGGCGGCCGTGGATCGGGATACTCCAGCGGTGGGTCCGGTGGAAGCTTTGGCGGTTTCGGGGGCGGTTTCGGTGGTTTCGGGGGTGGCATGAGCGGTGGCGGCGGCGCTGGAGGAGGCTTTTAAAGGAGCAATTATGGGAAGAAATCAAAAAGATCCAAAAGCGATATTACCGGATATCACCAACGCCTATAAGGCCCTTTTTGGGGATGACCTTGTCAGCATTATTCTTTATGGCAGTGCAACGGGGCAGGATTTCCGGCCTGGAAAATCTGACATTAATTTCATGGTTGTGGTCACAGAAGATGGCATAGAACATCTTGACCAGGCCTTTGATGTTGTCAATAAATGGCGAAAAAAGGGCGTGGCTATTCCTCTCTTTTTGACGGAAGAGTACGTAAAGAGTTCCCTGGATGTTTTTCCCATCGAATATCTCAATTTCCAGAACAATCACATCCTGGTGTTCGGAAAGGACATCCTTAAAGATCTCGAATTCAGCCCCGAATTCCTCCGGCTCCAGTGTGAAAGGGAGATCAAGGGCAAACTCCTTCTGTTGAGGGAGGCATTTCTCGAGACCTCAGGCAAAGGAAAGGCCCTAAAAGAGCTTATTACACACGCTCTCCCGGCGCTGATGGCAATCTTTGAGGCCTTATTGCACCTGAAAAAGATAGACGTGCCAAGAGAAAGATGTGACATCGTCAGGGCAACGGCTGACGCATTTGACTTGGAGCGTGGTGTGTTTGAAGGCCTCCTTGATATCAAGGAAGATAAGTCCAGGTTCAGTGATAAAGAAAGCCTCAATCTGTTTAAAAGCTGCTTAAAGGAAATGAGAAAGCTTTCTAAACTAATAAACGCATGGGGAGGTTAACATGGGGAAAGGACTAAAAACCCTGCTGGTCATTTTTGGCATATTGCTGCTTATGGTTTTTGCCGCTTATTCATTTCTAAAAGGGACATACAATACCCTTGTGACCATGGATGAGGGTGTCAAGGGGGCGTGGGCCCAGGTGGAAAACCAGCTCCAGCGTCGTTATGACCTGATCCCCAATTATGTCGAGACGGTTAAGGGCTATGCCAAACACGAAAAAGAGGTTTTTGTGCAGGTAACCGAGGCCCGGTCAAAGGTG
>JABGPV010000336.1:0-2761 GCA_018644785.1 Deltaproteobacteria bacterium
GGCGGACCGCTCGTTAACATCAGGGGCGAAGTGATTGGTGTAAACATGGCCTACTACAGGCCGAACAGCCGGTTTTCGGGCATCGGCTTTGCCGTGCCCATAAACGATGTGCGGAACTTCGTGACTCGAAATTAGAAATTTCAAGGAGAGTGGCATGACAACGAGAGTTATTTTTCTAGCGCTGGCGGTCGCCCTTTTGATTTACGGGATCACGGTGGGGGATTTTATGGAGACATGGCGCAACGGCGCCACCCTCTGAACCTCATGCATCGGGTTAGGATAACCCGGGCAAGTTTGTTACTTGAAATTTGAAATTGGGAAGTGGATTTTTCAAGTTTCAAGTTTCAAGTTTCAAGTTTCAAGTTCCAACCTACTTTGGAGGAAACGGAATGCTTAAAGAGTATTTTGGTTTAGACTTTGGAAAACTCGGGTACGTTTTTGGATTGCTGATAGGCGCAACTGTGTCTGTCACCTTGATCTATTGGGCCGTTTTCGGGTTCGACACATGGAAGGAAGAAGCCCAAAGGGCGTCTGATCTCATGATGGCGGCCGCCGTGGCACCCGTTACCCGGACACCCGCTCAGAACGGAGGAGCGGGCCAGTATGTTTGCCCGCGGGACGGAGCGGTGGGACTGCCCAATTTCGATGCGACCGGCGTCCCCCATTGTCCGGTATGTGGACAGGTCATGGGGTTCAACAAGATCGGGTCAGCCAGTCTGGCTTTAGCAGCGGGGGCAGGCTGACCTCCCCCTGCCGGCCTGGGAGGCGGGCAAGGTGGCGGTGGACTGCGTCTGGGTGCATTGGGAACGCAAAATGTTCAGGGCCAGGGCGGGGCGCCGTGAGTGAGGCCGTAGAGCGGGCGGCGCCCGCTTTTGATTGTTGATTTGTGATTGTTGATTGTTGATTGGGTTCCTACAATTCGAAATTAATGACGCATGATGAGTGATGAGCAAATGATTCTTTCGCGATTCAGAATATTAACCCAAGGGGTAAGCGCCATTCTTGCCAACAGCTATGTGGCCGCTTTTTATACGCGGGCGGTCAATGCCAATCCCCTGAAGGGTGTGTGTGTGCCGGTCTTGAACTGCTATGCCTGCCCCACGGCCCTGTTTGCGTGCCCCATCGGGACATTGCAGCATTTTGCGGCAATCCACGCTTTTCCCTACTATCCACTGGCCTTCATGGTCCTCATCGGCCTTCTGATAGGGCGGATGGCTTGCGGCTGGGCATGCCCCTTCGGCCTTCTCCAGGATCTGATGTACAAAATAAAATCCCCCAAGTACAAGGCACCATCCTGGTTGAAGCACCTGAAATTTCCGGTCCTGTTCATTTTTGTATTTGCCCTTCCCTATCTGACCGGCGATTTGTGGTTTTCCAAGCTGTGCCCGGCCGGGACCCTGACCGCCGGAATCCCCTGGGTCCTGTGGAATCCCGTGAACCCCGCGACGGGCATGCCGGTTCTGCCGAATGGTCCGGGGATGATTTTTTACCTGTGTCTCGTGATCCTGGCGGGTTTCCTGGTGTGGTTTGTTCTAACCCGGAGGCCTTTCTGCAAAGGGTTCTGCCCCATGGGGGCCATCTTTTCCGTTTTCAACCGGTTCAGCATATTTCACCTCCACGTCAAGGAAGGGTGCGACGGATGTCAAACCTGCAAAGATAATTGCCCCATGGATCTGGATGTATCCCTGGACGCGGATTCCGGGGATTGCATACGATGTCTGGAATGCACCAAGTGCGGGCACGTCAAACTGGTTACCCCTTTTTCTCATGAGGAGAACGTTCGATGGGAAAAGCAATAAGTTCACTGAGTGATGGAACCATTTGGCTCCTCGTGGGCGTGGTTTTAGCCTGCGTCGTCCTGGTGCTCACCATTGTATTCACCCACGACATGGAAAAGCCCAAGAGCCCTCAGGCCGCTGTGGCCGCCGGCTTCAATCAGATGTTCTCAGTGGGGGAATGGAAACCGGGGATGGGGCAGAAACCGTTGGTGTACCACCCCGCAGGCTTTGACCTGCCTGTCTGGAAGCCTCTTCCCCCGCGGTAGGGACAGGTCCGGCGGCAACGGGGGAAAAATCCCCGACAAACCCATAATCGTAAAAGAGCGAGATAATCAGATGTTTAAAACATTCACAACCATTACCCTGACCGCAGTTGGCGTGTTGTTCGGAATGCAGAATTTCGATCATGTTCCCGTATATCTGTTTTGGGGACGAGCCATCAATATCCGATTGATTTTCGTTATCGCCATAGCGGGAATCGGAGGGTACCTGATCCGGCATTTCATCGGGATGGCACGGGAAGAAGCGTTGAAAAAAAGGATTCATGCGGAAAGAATCCACACCAACAATCGACTGAAAAAAAAGAAACCGACAAAATCTTATGATGAAGACGAACTTTAAGGTGGGCTTCCATGCGTTTTGAACGTTGTCAAAAGTGCGGGGAAAAAACCGCGTTTGCCGGCATCTGGACCAATGTGGTGCTGGTTGTCCTGAAAATTACGGTGGGCGTGACCAGCGGGAGCAACGCCTGCATTGCCGACGGACTTCATTCCGCGTCCAATATTATCACCGCATTTGCCATCATTCTCAGTCATAAAATAGGGAGTAAGGCACGAAACAGCCGATTCCACTTCGGCTACGGGAAAATCGAGTTCGTGGCGGCGGGGGCAATCAGTCTCCTGATCACCGCCGGAGCGGTTGTTCTCATTTTCGTTTCCATCGACCACCTCATGCGGGAACCGAAGGCATCACCGCACTTTTCC
>JABGPV010000336.1:2771-5067 GCA_018644785.1 Deltaproteobacteria bacterium
CATCATATCCCTTGGAGCCAATGAGATGCTGTTCCGCTTTATGCGGTGCGCCGGCACCCAGCTCAAAAGCCAGACCATCATTGCCAATGCCTGGGCAAACCGGGCTGACTGCTTTTCTTCCCTTGCCGTCATCATCGGCGTGGTGGGGAGCAGGCTGGGGTTTCACCACCTGGATCCCATCGCCGCGCTTTTCGTGGTGGCCGTCATCATTAAAGTGAGCGTCAAAATTCTTGTGGATTCGGTGAAGGCCCTGATGGATTCTTCCATCAACGACATTTATGGCGAACAGATAACGGACATTGTCGGCAATGTGGCGGACGTGCGCGGGGTCCAGGAACTCAGGACACGGCATATCGGCAAAAAAATATGGATTGACCTGGATATTCTCATTGACCCCCACAGCACCGTCGGCGAAGGAAACAGGGTCGCGGAAAACGTGAAAACGGCCCTAAAGAGGAAGATAGCAGACCTGGAGAGGGTGATGGTCCACCTGGAACCCATGGAATCCCTGGAGAGTCCCAAATGATTGGCGCATTGCCACGAAACGGACGCAGGCAAATCCCCAAGACCGTTGGATTTAATAGAATAGATCGCAACGTCGTTCTTTTCCTCGGCTTGCTCTGTTTCCTGGTTTTCTGGTCTTTCTGGGGCGACCGGATAGAAAAAGCGGTCTATGATCAGTCCTTTCCGGGGTATAATGCCTACGGCGACGTGGGCATGAAAATCGTGGTGTCCGCGTCTGCCGCAGGCGAGCCCCTTGTGGAGGTACTGACGGTTTCCGCCGGCACCCCGGCCGCGCGCGCAGGGCTCATACCCGGCGACCGGATTGTGGGGATAGACGGACGAATCCTGTCTTCCACGGATATGGCCTGGCAAGTTTTGGGCAACATGAAGCCGGGGGAAACATACCGGTGGACCATCGATCGAAACGGCCGAAACCGATCGATCCACCTTCACTTAAACGATCAATCCGGACCCACCGGGGTTCTCAGGGACAAGGCTTTTAAATTCAGTTCTCTGTCAACAACCAAACAGGTCATTATCACCCTGCTTTTTTTCAAGCTTTCCCTGGTTCTATTCTATCTTCTGTACAACAAAATCGAAAACCGAACGTTGATTGTCTCCCTTTTTGCCATGAAATTCGTACTGATCGGCTCGTTTTTAGGCGTTTATAACCCCCTCGACGCTTTTTTTGCCATCAAATTCAATGTCCTGTCCCTCCTCATCGGCATGAGCATCATCACGGTGGTTTTAAACGAAGCCGGCTTTTTTAAACGCGTGGCCGGCAGGATAAGCGTTTACGCGGGGGGAAGCGCCCCACGCATGTTCATCAGCTTTTGTCTCATTACCTATTTTTTTTCCCTGCTGGTCAATAACCTGACCACCATCCTCGTGATCGTGCCCATCACCCTGAAACTGGCCGCCACCCTGAATTTCGATCCCCGGCCGCTTATTGTGGGAGAAGTCATTTCTTCCAACCTGGGTGGCGCATCCACTATGGTGGGTGATTTTCCTAATATGTTGATCTCCTCACAGGCCGGCATCGGTTTCGGTCAATTCGTCATTTTCATGATGCCCATCTGTCTGATCCTTCTGGGCTTGATGCTGCTCTATTTCAAGGTGAAAATCCGCACATTTTATTTGCCCGAGTTCCAAAAACCCCGCCCGCCCGAGAGCCCGTCTTCTTCGGAAACGCACGTTTCAAGGCGGGCACAGAGGAGAGGCCTTTTTGTTCTGGGTCACGTTGTTTTTCTGTTTATCATCTCAGGCATGATCTCCCTGAACCCCTCCGCCGTGGCCCTTTTGGGCGGGACGTCTCTTTTCCTTTTCTCGGGGATTGATCGGGGAAAAATCATCCGGGGGCTCGGGTTTAACGACATTTTCTTTTTTACCGGTCTGTTCGTGGTGGTGGGTGGGCTGGAAGCTTCCGGCCTGCTCAACTATATTTCCAAGGCGCTCGAAATATCCTCCCTTGGGCAACCCTGGCTGCTTTGCCTGGTATTGATGTGGGCCGCGGCCTTTTTGACCGCCTTCTTGAATGCGGGTCCCACTGCCGCCCTTTTTTTTCCCGTGGTGATGGGGTGCGCCCTGGCGCCGGATCATCATATTATCTGGTGGGCCCTGTCCCTCGGTATCATGGCAGGATCATCCGCCACTGTTTTCGGCGCAACCGCGGGCCCCGTGTCCGTCACGCTCCTTGAAAAATTCAGCCGCGAAAACCAGATGGATCTGCCCGGAGGCAATACCATCTCCTTCAGGAAGTTTGCGGGAACAGGGGTCCCCCTAATGTTTATTT
>JABGPV010000337.1 GCA_018644785.1 Deltaproteobacteria bacterium
AAATGGGGGAGACCTGCGAAATCCAGACCCCGATTAATTATACGGATTACCGGGAACCGGTGTTGGTGGACGACCTGAAAAGGCGATATCTTGTCAATGTTCTGGCTATGACCGAACCGCCCGATTTCAAGGTCCTCTCGCCCACGGGAGATCAGGAAGTGCGGTCAGACGTGCATTTGCTGGTGTATGGCCGCAAGAAAGACATCCAGCGCATGGTGGAAGTGGAGGAAATGCAGCTTAAAGAGGCGCCGGAAGTTTTCAAAGGGGAAACGGAAGAGGGTGCCTCGGGCACTGTTGAAGCGGTGGTGGCGCCCCGCTCTCCCTTGATCGGAAAAACCCTTCGCGAAATCAATTTGCAGGATCGATTCCGGGTTACCCCACTGGCCATATATCGGGGCGAGGAAACCTACCGGGCTGAAATCGGAGACGTTCCACTTTCCGTCGGGGATGCCGTCCTGATTCACGGCGAATGGCAACGGCTCCAGGTATTGCAGCATGAAAGGAGCCTCTTGTTTACCACCCCCATTGATGTGGAGTTGTTACGCCCCGAAAAGTCCATTTTCGCCGGCTTCTGGTTGGCCGTTGCCCTGAGTATGGTGCTCATCTTCAACATTCAGCTCTCTGTCAGCCTCATGACGGGCGCTTTGGGTATGGTGATCACCCGGGTCCTGAGCATTGACGAGGCCTACCAATCCGTGGATTGGCGAACCATTTTTCTCCTGGCCGGGTTGATTCCCCTGGGCATTGCTACGGAAAAAACCGGCACCGCGGCATGGATCGCCCATGCCATCCTGAGTGCTATCGGGGACGTCCAGCCCATTGTCCTTTTAACGGTTATCGGAGTGCTTTCTACCATTTTCACCCTGGTCATCTCCAATGTGGGTGCCACGGTTTTGCTGGTCCCATTGGTGGTTAATATGGCCATTGCAGCCCACGTGGATCCCAGAATGGCCGCTCTTGTCGTGGGGCTCGCCACCAGTAACTCGTTCATGTTGCCTACCCACCAGGTCAATGCACTGTACATGGGTCCCGGGCGGTATCGCAGTGTGGATTTCATGAAGGCTGGGATAGTCATCAGTATTGTCTTTATCGTGGTCATGATCGGCATGATCAAGCTCATTTACGGTGTTTAAAAACAGGGAGGAAAGAATAAATCCATGGCCATTATCACTATTTCTCGAGGGTCTTACAGCAATGGAAAGGAGGTGGCAGAGAAGGTCGCATCTTGTCTCGGATACAAGTGCATCAGTCGGGAGGTCCTACTCGATGCCAGTGAACACTTTCACATCCCTGAAATGAAGTTGGTGCACGCCATCCATGATGCGCCATCCATTCTGGACCGGTTTTCCCATAGCCAACAAGCGTTTATCGCCTACATTCGGTGCGCACTGGTCCAGTATGTGAAAGAGGACAACGTGGTTTACCATGGGTTAGCCGGACACCTTCTTCTCAAAGGTATTCCGCACGTATTGAAAGTGCGGGTGATTGCGGATCTGGCTGATCGCGTACGGGCTGAGATGAAACGGAAGAGGATTTCCGAAGAAGATGCGCGATCCATTTTGTTGAAGGACGATGAGGAACGCCGCCAATGGACGCACGCTCTCTACGGGGCGGATCCGTGGGATAGTTCGCTGTACGACCTGGTGGTTCATGTCCACAAGCTGACCATAGAAGATGCGGTGGAGATCATCTCCGATGCAGCCGTCAGGGCCGCCTTCAAGACCGCCAAACAGGTCCAACAAAAGATGGAGGATTACGGAATGGCCTGCCAGTTGAAAGCCGGTCTGGCGCATTCCTTTGACAATGTGGGTGTTAAAAGCGAATATGGCAATATCCTGGTGTATGCCAAGGGAAACGAGCATCATGTTCAAAGAGTCAGAAAAAAGGCCAGGGAAATCGCAGGGAAGATGTCTGGAGTCAACGAACTGGAGGTTCACGCCGCCCATAAACTGCCCCCGGACTCCGTGTGATTATCCAGTTTTCATGAAACCGGAATAACATCTTTTCACCATGAGGATTCAATCATGTCCATTATCCTGATTTCTTCAGATCATTATGAGACCGGCCGGGCTGTCGCACAACAGGTGGCAGAGGCCACGGGTTATGCTCTTCTGGACCGGGAAATATTAGGTGAGGTGGCTTCAGCATCCCAGATCCCGGAGCCCAAAATCCGTAAATCCCTGGAACCGTCATCCTCCATGGTGGGCTTTTCGTCCAAGGTGAGAAACCGTGCTTTGGCTTCCATTCAGGCGGCGGTAATGGCGCGTCTTTTGGACGACAAGGTGGTCTGTCACGGTCTGGCGGCCCATCTCTATGTTCTGGGCGTTTCCCATGTGCTCAAGATACGAATTTTATGCAGTGGAGACAAACAGACCTCCTGGATCGCCGGTGAAAGAAAAGTGGGAATCGAAAAGGCCAGGAAAATTCTTAAAAAACAGGAAGCTGCCGAAAAGCGCTGGTCCCTTGATGTTTTCGGGCGTGACGAAACAAATCCTTCCCAGTACGACATGGTCATCAGCCTGAGCCAGATCGAACCTGATGAAGCGGTGAATGCCATTGTGGAGACGGTTTCGTATCGAAAATTCCAGTCGATGACCTATTCCATAAAATGCCTGAAGGACAAAGAACTTTCCATTCGCGTGAGGTTGGCACTGATGGAAAAATATAATGATGTGGATGTAACGGCTGACGGCGCCACGGTGGTGGTGCGCACCAAAGCGCTCAGAAGGGAAAAGCGAAAAAAGACGGAAAGCATTCGGGCCCTGGCAGGCAAAATCCCGGGGGTGTCGTATGTGGAAGTCCATGCGGCCAGAGATATCTTTCGGCAGGCGGCTGAAAGCGCCTGATGCCGGCACGGACAACCCCGAGATAAACGCTGCTCCGTTTTGTACATCTTTGGCAGGCCCTTAGAACCTATCATACAAGGAGGAACAAAATGGCAGAAGGATTGGAAGTGCTGCTGTTGGATGACGAGCCTATTGTGGGGAAGCGGCTGAAACCGGCTTTAGCGAAGATCGGGTGCAACGTGGAGGTTTTTGAAGACCCGAAAAAGGCCCTGGAACGAATCGATCAAAAAGAATTCGATATTGTGGTGACGGACATTCGAATGGACGAGGTTGATGGCTTGCAGGTGTTGGAACACGTGCGTCAATCGTCAGAACGGACCAAAGTGATTATGATCACCGGCTATGCCATGATGGCAGTGGCCAGAGAAGCCATGGAAAAAGGTGCGTTTGATTTTATCTCCAAGCCGTTTAAACCGGACGATTTGCGGAAAGTCATCGCAAAAGCCGCCAAAGCGCTCGGTTCAAACATTCAATCCAAAACATTGGAAACCGACGGGTCCTGAGCCAGGAGGGAGAGGAGTCGCATGCATCCCAACGAAAATGAAGCTGCCCAAGACCATTTGGAGGGGTCAGAGAAAAAAGAAGGCCTCGGCGGCCGATATGAACGGATCCAGGCAGTCGATGTCGCCAAAAAGGCCCTCCTCTCCCGAAAACGCCTCAGCCTTCGCTTGCAGATCTGCCTCAGCTTTTTCATTGTTTTCCTTGTTGCGGTCGTAGCCGCCTACGTCCTCGGCGAAGCCAACGCCAAAGTGGAAAAGAAACTCCGTTTTCTGGAAATTGCCAATGATTTCACGGTGGAAATCATTCAGGCACGGCGGTTTGAGAAAAACTTCTTTCTTTACAACACCAACCTGGATGATGCTCTCGAAAACGTTTACCAGGCCAAGGCCATCTTTGATCGAAATATCGGGGAACTGGAGCAGGTCCTGGGTCGGGACAATTATAAAAAAATGATATCCAACCTCAATCACTACGGGGAAATCCTGGAGCATCTTTTGGCGGGCGATTCGAATCAACCGTCAATTTATGAGAAAAAAGCCGGTAAGGAACGAATGGAAATCGAGGTCAGGAAAACCGGGCGCGAGCTGGTTTCCCTGGCCCAGGATCTCATGGAGCGGGAAAGAAACAGCCTAAGCAAAATGCTCACCCGATCCAGACAACTCCATTTTTATTCCCTCATTTTTCTCCTCGTGTTTCTGGCGGCCAACGCCACCTTCCTGGGGAGCCGCATTCTAAGCAATGTCAAACGCTTTGCCGACTATGCCAGGCGAATTGCCTCGGGCGACTTCACCCCCATCACCCCGGCCAGGCGTTACCGGGACGAGTTTACGGAACTTGCCCTGGCCATCAATCAGATGATTCAGGAGCTGGAAAACCGGGAAGCGGTCCTGGTTCAGTCCCACAAAATGAGAGCGGTGGGTACCCTGACCGCGGGAGTGGCCCACGAGCTCAACAATCCCTTAAACAACATCACCCTCACGGCCCACATGCTTCTGGAGGATTATGAAGGACTGGACGAGGACGAAAAAATGGATATGATCAAAGATGTGGTTCAAGAGGCCGGCCGATCCAAGAAAATCATCAGCAACCTTCTGGATTTTGCCCGGGAGAGCAGTTCGGAACTGGAACCGCTCGCGTTGGACGAACTCCTAGAAGGTACCATTGCTCTGGCCTCCAATCAGATCAAGCTTTCCGGAATTAGAATCTCGTTTCAGTCCGCCGGGAACCTGCCCCGGGTACACGGCGATGGTCAGCAGCTGCAACAGGTCTTCCTGAATCTCATCCTCAACGCCATCGACGCTTCTCCCAAGGGAAGCAAAATCGAAGTTCTGGTGCTTCCCGCGGACGACCCCACGTATGTAGCGGTGAAGGTCATTGATTCCGGAATCGGCGTTCCCGAGCACATTATTCAGTCCATTTTCGATCCTTTTTTCACCACGAAACCGAAGGGAAGCGGCACCGGTCTGGGGCTCAGCGTATCCCAGGGGATCGTGGCGAAGCACGGGGGGCGAATCCGCGTCTCCAGCCAGGAGGGAAAAGGCGCCACCTTCACGGTCACCCTTCCCGTTACCACCATCCCGGCTCAGATCGATACGTGAACGTCGAGCTCATATTCCTGCTGCTTCAGCTTTGCTAATCCCGTAGCGCCTCATGGAGTTTTCGGCTGAATAAGAGAAATTCAGTTTCTTCCCTTTTTCTGGGCCTGGGTAGATCAAC
>JABGPV010000338.1 GCA_018644785.1 Deltaproteobacteria bacterium
GACCGGGTCCAGATTGCCGTGGGGTACGGCATATGGACTGCCGGCATCAGCTTTCAACTGGGCTGCGAGGCCTTTGGCGCCATGGCTGTTCCGGTGGGACCCGGAAACCTGGACATGCAGTGCCAGTTCCTGGTGGATTTTAAGAGCACGGTCATGTGCTGTACCGCGTCCATGGGCCTGTTGATGGCCGAAGAAATTCACCGTCGCGGCATCAGGGAACAAATTGCACTTAAGAAAATGATTTTCGGGTCGGAGCGGGCCAGCGATGCCATGCGGGACCGGATTCAGACCCTTCTGGGTGTGGAACATATGTTTGACATCCCCGGCATGACGGAACTTTATGGTCCGGGTACGGGGCTGGATTGTTCCTATCACACCGGCATACATTACTGGGCGGATTACTATATCCTGGAGATTCTGAATCCCGATACCTTGGAACCGGCCCCTACAGGTGAAATCGGCGAAATGGTGGTGACGACGCTCAGCAAAGAGGCCGTGCCGCTGATCCGATACCGAACCCGGGACCTCACCCGGATGATTCCGGGGCGTTGCCCCTGTGGTTCCGTCCTGCCAAGGCACGACCGGTTGCTGGGACGCTCCGACGACATGATCATTTTCAGGGCCGTCAATATCTATCCCGGCCAGGTGGATCACGTGTTATCCGGCATTGAAGGGCTCGGCAGTGAATACCAGATTATTGTGGACCGCAAGGAAGACGGTCGGGACTACATGCGCATCAAGGTTGAAGGGGCCCAAGGTGGAGACGCAACTCAGTTTGAGGACTTGGCAAACCGGATTTCCCGGGAAGTCAAAAAACAGATCATGGTGAGCGCCGGGGTGGAGATAGTGGCATACGGCATCCTGCCGCGGTCGGAGAGAAAGAGCCAGCGGGTGTTTGACAACCGGGAAGAATAATACGGAGAGAACGGATGAAACGTTACGCATATTACCAGCCCAAAAGCCTGGATGAGGCCTTCGGGTTGATGAAAAAATACGAAGGACAGGCCCGATATGTGGCGGGCGGTACCGATGCCATGATACGGGTTAAACAGAAACTCTGGCAGCCCGAAGCCCTGATTTCCCTTCGATGGATTGAAGAATTGTGCGGGATCAAGAAAACCGGGACTTTTAAGGCCCGGGGCCTGAGATTCGGCAGTATGACCCTGTGGCGGGAGGTTGAAACGAATTCCTTTGTGCAAAAACACCTACCCGCCTTGGCGGAGGCCGCAAGCCAGGTGGCCAATCCCCAGATTCGGAATGTGGCCACTTTGGGCGGAAACCTCTGCAATGCGGCGCCTTCGGCTGACGGGGCCCCGCCGTTGATGGTGATGGAGGCGGTGTTGACCATTGCGGGTCCGGATGGTGTAAGGGATGTGTCCATTTTGGATTTTTTCCAGGGTCCAGGGCAGCACTGCATGGGATCTGCCGAGGTGCTGACAGCGATCACCATTCCCGAGATGCCAGTGCACACTGGCATGGCGTTTCTCAAATCCGGCCGGGTGAGCCAGGACATTGCCCTTGCCAATGTGGCGGTATGTGTGCAGATGGAGAACGGGGTTTGTATAAAGTGCCGTGTTTCGGCCGGGGCCGTGGGGCCCGTACCCATGAGGCTTCAGGGTGTGGAAGCCTTTGCAGAAGGAAGAGAGATCACATCGGATCTGCTTCTGGAAATCCAGGATAAGGCAGCCGGTGAAGTGACCCCCATCACCGATGTGCGATCCACCGAAATTTATCGCAGAACCGTTACCGGCGTAATGGTGAAACGGGCATTGGAGCAAGCCCTTGAACAGATTAAACAGAAAACCGAAAATCAGGATGTTGCCGTTTCCGACAGTGAGACGAGCCATATGGATCGTGCACAACCCACTGTGGGGCTCTACGATTCCCCCCTTCGAAAGTTGATCCGTTTCAATTTGAATGGACATGATGTGGAAGCTGAAGTGGCAAGCCATAAGAGGCTTTCAAATGTTTTGCGGGACACCTTCGGATTTACCGGGACCAAGGAAGGTTGCGGCCAGGGGGAGTGCGGTGCCTGTACGGTTCTGGTGGATGGGGAAAGTGTTAATTCATGTCTCTACCCCGCATTTGAAGTGGATGGGAAAACCGTAACCACCATTGAAGGCCTTGTGGGTGAGGGGAACCGATTGGATCCCATACAGGCGGCGTTTGTGGAAAACGGCGGGATTCAATGCGGTTTTTGTACTCCCGGCATGATTATGAGTACCAAGGCCATGTTGAAACAAAACCCTCACCCAACGGAAGAAGAGATTCGAAAAGGTATTTCCGGAAATCTCTGCCGGTGCACCGGGTATGTGCAGATTGTTGAGTCCATCAAGCAGGCGGCTTTGAAAGATGAAAAGGGTGAGGAGGTGCGAATATGAGCCAGTTTAGTTTTATCGGTACGGAAGCCCCCAGGCCCGATGCCCCGGACAAAGCGGCCGGAAAGGCCATGTATATCCATGATATGACGCGCCCCGGAATGTTGTACGGCAAAATTAAATTCAGTGATCGTGCCCATGCGAAAATCAAACATATCGATACGTCCAGGGCCGAGAAGTTGCCGGGGGTCCGGGCGGTTATTACCGGCTATAATACACCGGAGATCCGAATCGGATTCATCAAGGATAATTTTGCCCTGAAACGGGACAAGGTCAGGCAGTTCAGGGATGAAGTGGCGGCCGTTGCGGCAACGGACCCGGACATTGCAGCGGAAGCCATTGATCTTATTCGGGTGGAGTACGAGGATCTTCCGGGCGTTTTTACGCCCACGGAGGCCCTTGAGATAGATTCGCCCATCGTCCATGAAACGGATCTTAAAGGACGGCCCAAGGCGGATAACATCGTTCCGATGCCGTGGAAATTCGAAACCGGTGACGTCCTAAAGGCCAGGGATGAAGCCGCTTATGTGGTGGAGGAACATTATACAACACCGCTGATACAACAGTCCTGCATGGGGACCGCCGGCTGCATTGCGGAGTTTGATCTCCAGAGCAACCTGATCATCCGCACCAAAACCCAGATCCCTTTTCTGGCCCAGAACGATTTCAATCAGGCCCTCAGGGATATGGGTCTCAAGGGGAAAAAAAGCAGGGTCATTGTTCCCACCCTGGGGGGATCGTTCGGTACGGGTCTGGACACCCACAGCTATGAATTCATCTCCATCCTTCTGGCGTATAAGACCGGCAGGCCGGTGAAAATCGTCTTGAGCCGTGAAGAGGAATTTACGGCCCTGTCGCCCCGTCAGCCCACGGAAACCCATATTATCCAGGGGTGCGACAAAAACGGCAAAATGGTGTTGCGGGACATCCGAATGATTCTGGACAACGGGGCGTACACGTCCTGGGGCGCCACCACGCCCAGTGTCATGATGGTTCCCGCCTCTTCCATTTACCGGGTGCCCAACGTGTTTTTTAAATCAACCATTCTTTACACCAACAATACATACTGTCAGGCCATGCGGGGGTACGGGAATCCACAGGTGGCCTGGGCCATGGAAAGCAACATGGACCAACTGGCTGAAGCGGCCGGCATTGACCCCTTTGAATTCAGGAGAATCAACAGCAACATCCCCAATGAAACCACCCCCATGGGCCTCAAGGTTTCCACCTGCGGCATGAAGGAATGTTTGGACTCGGTGGCTGAAAAGCTGGACTGGAAGTCCATTTGCGGAAAGAGCGATCTGAAACGCGGGTCAGCCAATGTGTGTACTACCCTTGTGGGAAGCACACCGGCAAAAGCACGGGGTGTGGGCATGGCGGCCCTGTTTCATGTGGGCGGTTCCGGCCGGGTATACCGGTCCGACGGCTCCGGCATCATTTTAAAGATTGATGACTTCGGAGACGTTTCCGTGGTGTCCGGTGGTGTGGAAATGGGACAGGGGTTTGATTCGGCCCTGGCCCTGGCCACGGCGGAGGCCCTGGGGGTCACTGAAGACCGTGTGAAAATTGTAACAGGCGAC
Source organism: Deltaproteobacteria bacterium (assembly GCA_018644785.1). The sequence continues at coordinate 3,959 of JABGPV010000338.1, forward strand.
ACGGCCACCTGCCCCTGGGATGTGGGGACCCACGCCAGCCGGGGGGCCTTTACGGCATGTAATGCCAGCATCATGGCGGCTGAAAAAGCCCGGAAAAAGATCTTTGAGATGGCCAGTGAGCATTTTATGCTCCGCGTCAAAAGTCGCATGAAAAGGATGAAACGGAAGGACCCGGATTTTGAGATCCCCGATCTGGATTACGAGACCATTTTCGATCCTTCCGATTTCGACATGAAAAAAAACCGCATTTTTCTGAAATTGGAACCTGATGACCCCGATCTTCACGTGACCCTGGAAGAGATCCTCCGGGCTGCCCACTACAAGGAACAGGGAACCATGGTCATCGAAGAAGCCTTTTACGATCCGCCGAACCAGATGCTGGATCCCCGGACGGGTCGTGGCAACATGAGTTCCACTTACATCGTCGGCGCCCAGGGAGCCGTGGTGGAAGTGGATCTTGAAACGGGAAAGGTGGATATCCTGAAAGTGGCGGCAGCCCACGACGTGGGCCAGGTGTTGAACCAGCAAACCATCAAGGGGCAGATTTACGGGGCCCTGGCCCAGGGGATCGGGTACGCCCTGTCCGAAGAATATAAAACCCATGAGGGGCGCAATCTGAACCCCAATTTTCTGGATTACAAAATTCTCTCGGCCCCGGATCTCAATTTTCCCATTGAGATTGATTGTATCGAGACCCACGATAAAACGGGTCCTTTCGGTGCCAAAGGGGTGGGTGAACCGGGGCTGGTGCCCACTGCGCCCGCCATCGGCAATGCGGTGTATGATGCCATCGGCGTTCGTATTCGGGACCTGCCCATCACGCCCGAGAAAATAATGGCCGCATTGAATCAAAAGTAGGGGCAACCCCCCGTGGTTGCCCTTTGAACCCCACGTGGTTGCCCTTTGGAGGAAGCCTGCATGTCTGAAAAAATATACCGGCTGGGCTGCGATATCGGCGGCACATTCACCGATGTGGTTTTGGAACATGACGGCGGTCAGGAGCGTCTGAAGCTGTTGACGACGCCGGCGGCGCCGGAAAGTGCGGTTCTCGAAGGCATAGACACGATCTTGCAGCGCTCCGGCGTGAAGGCATCGGATGTC